>CAZPKD010000039.1:0-6076 GCA_964587115.1 uncultured Gammaproteobacteria bacterium
TTGTTATAATTTTACCTGATTGTTTACAATGAGTTTATCGAAGTGCGGCGGTAGTTCAGCGGTAGAATGTCCCGCCGAGGCGGGAAGGTCGCGTAGCATATGATTTTTACTACTTACATATTACAAAACTCTCTTACAAGGAGATTTTATATAGGATCTACAAATAACCTATTAAGACGATTAGAAGAGCATAACCGTGGGCAGACAAAATCAACGCGACAAAAAGGAAATTGGACTCTAATTTATAAAGAAGAATATAAAACAAACATTGAAGCCAAAAAACGAGAAAAGATGATAAAATCGTATAAAGGTGGTAATGCCTTTAAAAGATTGATTGCGGGATTAGTACAGTGGTAGTATGCCCCGCCAAAGGCGGGGAGGCGCTATAAGATTTAATTGCGGCGGTAGTTCAGCGGTAGAATGTTTCCTTGCCAAGGAAAAGGTCACGGGTTCAAATCCCGTCCGCCGCTCATAAATTTGAAGAATATAAATAACGGGTGTAAACATGAAACCATTTGAAGTAAAAGAAATTAAAGCGAAAACAATCCTAAGTCCTTCAACACTAAAAACAGCTGACTATGACTATTCATGCAATCCTTATGTAGGTTGTCGTTTTGGTTGTGTTTACTGTTACGCAAGTTTTATGGCTAGAATGGTAGGAAAGAAAACTAGTGATTGGGGAAATTTCGTCTATGCTAAAATAAACGCACCGGATTTATTGAAGAAAGAGATTACTAAACTAAAAAATAATGGTAAAGGAATAGTCATTTGGTTTAGTTCAGTAACAGATCCTTATCAAGGGCTAGAAGTAAAATATCAACTTACTCGCAAATGTCTACAAGTATTGGTCGACTGTGATTTTCAGGGAAAAATTTCTTTCCTTACAAAATCTGATTTAGTGTTAAGAGATCTTGATATTTTAAAGAAATTGAAGAATGTTGAGGTTGGAATGACAATCACGTCAACGGACGATTCCATTTCGCATTATTTTGAGAAATTTGCTCCTCCCGTTACTTCTAGACTGACCGCCCTAAAAAAACTTCACGACGAGAAGATTAATACTTATGCATTTATCGGGCCTCTTCTACCACATTTTGTCGCCAACAAAGACAAGCTTACGCTACTTTTTCAATCAATCCGTCAAGCCGGAGTCAGGGAAATTTACTTTGAATTTCTGAACTTGTCTGGTTATATCCGAAACAGACTAAAAAACGAACTTAAAGATTTGGATATGGAAATTTGGAATGAATTTTATGCGTCTCAAAACAATAAATATCGTTCTGATTTAGACAAGATTGTATATGAACTTGTTAAGAAGTTCGATTTTAAACTAAGAATGGAAAAGACTCTTTATCACAAAGAAATGGATTAAAATTTTGTATATTCCAACGAGCGATAGATTATTCTATTTTGGACAGAAGATGTTTATTCAAATAGCTTAAACAAGCTTTAAGATTTTCTCAAACGCTTCTTTGTCAGACGAGTAAGTAAGAGTTTTTTTGACTTCTTTCTCAGATACAAATTTTACATCCTGCATTTCCCAGTCATGATTTTTCGTGTCACCCGATATGTATTCCATCAAAAAATAAAAGACGGTTTTCTTAATCAAATTTCCCTGGAACTGAAACTGGTAAAAAGTTTTTATAGGTTGTTTATTGACAATTTTTGCCTCAACACCGGTTTCTTCTTTAGTTTCTCTTAGGGCTGCTTGTTCCATTGGTTCATTATTAATCTTATCTCCAATAAGTCCTTTTGGAAAGACCCAGCCTTTGTGTTGTGAATGTTGACAGATAAGCCAGTGGATAGGTTTTAGGTTATAGGAGGTAGGGGATAAGTTTTTAAAGACGATGCCGCCAGCAGAGGCTTGATTGATTATTTTCATTTGCTTATTTTTTAGTTTCTTTAAAGACATGGCCACCCATTTTATACTCAAAAATCGGTTTTCTTATTGGGCCGATAAAAAGTTGGTGGAGTAGTGACTTAATAGTCTTGTAAACTGTTGTCGGAATTCCTTCTTGTTCAAATCGACGCGCCGACACATAAAGGATTGGTTCTGGGAAAACCTTAAATTTAGCGTTCATTTTCCAGGCTCTTTGAGTAATTTCAAAATCTTCACCGAAAACAATTGTGTCATCAAAACCTTTCAGTTTGTTAAAGAGTTCTTTTTTAATGATAATACAGGGTCCATTAGCGGCCGGTTTGAGTTTTTGCATAATACTCATCCCTAGATTCATAACCATAAGGGTTAACCGACCAACGATATTTTTCGTTTTTGGTCTATTCCAAACAGTTAACATGTCAAGATTGTATTCTTCGATGTGTTTTTTTATTTTCACTAAAAATTCTGACTCACCAATTTCCACATCAGCATCAAAAAAAATTAAAAATTCTCCCTGAGCCAAAGAAGCTCCAATGTTTCTTGCCTGACTAACATTTTTTGTCTTTTTTTGAATAAATCTGAATTGAGGCGCTTTTTTAATTAGTTTCTCAACCCTTTCTTTGGTGGAATCTTTAGAAAAACAATCAACAATAATTACCTCATACTCTTTGTACGACTGATCATGGATTGATTTCAATAAGACTGGTAAATTAATTTCTTCGTTGAGGGAAGGAATAACAATGGTGAAAAAAGGTTTGATCATTAGTTGGCTCCGATTTTCGTTAAGATCCTAACTGCGTAATGAGCCCCGCTGGCCATGGCCTTAGCAATATCTTTTGATTTTAAATATTCAGCAATGAAGCCGGCCGTGTAAGCATCGCCGGCACCAGTAGCATCAACGATTTTGTCGACCTTCCTTGGTTCTTGGAAATAAACTTTTTCATTGGTGTATCCGTAGCTGCCGTTTTCTCCATCAGTTAAAATAACCACCTTATCTTTTAAGAATGAGTATTCTTGGATAAGATTTTTTTTAAAATCAATATCTTTATAAAGTTTTTTTACGACGTCGGCAAATTCATGGGTATTGAGAATTAAAACTTCAACGTTTTCTAGAAGTTTAATTATCTCCTCAGTTGGTTGACGACAATCTTTAACCCCAAGATTAACAATTGTGGTGACTTTTTTTTCTTTTAATAATTTAAGAACTTTTTCTCGATCAGCCAGTTCTACGTCAGCTAAATTACCCATATAAACCGCCTTGGTATTCATTAACTGTTTGATGTGCTTGGGATTGTTTAAAAAACCTTTTTCTTGAGTACGATAGTTAACGATAGTTTTTTCGCCAGTTTCTGATAATAAAACGGTAGAGATATTAAAATAATTTTTTTCAACCAGACAATATTCAGTTGAGACTTTTTTATTTTTGAGTCGATCAAGGACTATTTTGGTAAAAAAGTTATCACAAATCCGGCTAAGTAGAGCAACCTTGTAACCAAAGTTTGCCAGGCCGATAGCAACATTGGCACCACCACCACCAACCTCAATGGAGAAAAAGTCGCAAAAATACTTTCCGCCAATCGCTAGCTGGAATCTTTCACCGTTATGAGTTAGAGATTTACCCTTGTAATAGACATCGATACTGACGTTACCGATGGAAATTAAATCATACATATATGATAAAAATCACAAATTCCAAATTACAAGTTCCAAACAAATCACAATAAACAATTAACAAACGTCTTAATGTTTAATAATTGTAATTTATTTCTTTAACGCTTCCAGTCCTGGTAAGGTTCCTTTTTCAATTAACTCCAACATGGCGCCGCCGCCGGTTGATATGTGAGAAATGCGGTCGTTTTTATCTTTTTTAGCAATGGCCGTTAGAGTGTCACCGCCGCCAATAACCGAAGTTGTTTCTTGAACAGCAACCACAGCGTCATAAATGGCATCGGTACCCTTGGCGTAGACTGGATTTTCAAAAAGGCCAACTGGCCCATTCCAGATAATGGTTTTGGCGCTGGCGATGATTTCTTGAAATTTTTTGATTGTTTCTGGACCAATGTCCAAGATACAGTCTTCTTTAGTTAACTCATTAATTTTTTTGACGGTTCCTGGTGTCGTCTGATCTTCCATATTGCCACAAATAACATCGGTTGGTGTAATTAGTTTGCCATTCTTTTTACTTTCTTCGATCAATATTTTGGCTTCGTTAATAAACTCAGCCTCGGATAAACTTTTCCCAATTTCTAAGCCTTGAGCAGCCATTAAGGTGTTGGCCATGGCGCCACCAATTAGGACGGAGTCAGTGACAGTCATTAACTTTTTAATTAAACCAATCTTAGTGGAAATTTTGGCGCCACCAATAATGGCCACGACTGGTCTTTGAGGATTTTCAATTGATTTTAAAATCATCTGAACCTCTTTTTTTAGTAACAGTCCTCCATAAGACGGAAGATATTGGGTGACACCAACAACTGAGGCGGCTTCTCGGTGAGAAACACCAAAGCCATCGTTGACATAAACCTCGCCTAGGGCGGCTAATTTTTTGGCAAACTCCGGATCATTCTTCTTTTCTTCAGGGTAGAAGCGAATATTTTCCAAGAGCAATATTTCTTTAGGAGTTTGTTTTTCAAGCACTTCCTTGTCGGTTAAAAAATCATTGACGATTATTACTTTATAATCAGGTAAATATTCTTGTAGTCTTTTGGCAACGACCCCTAAAGAAAACAGGGGATCACGACTTTTAGGTTTGCCTAGATGGGCAGAGAGAATCAGACGATTATTTTTTTCTAATAATAATTTTAAGGTTGGTAACGTTTGTTTGATTCTTGTGTCGTCTTTGATTGAGCCATCTTTTTTACTCAAAGAAACATTGAAATCAACTCGCATAAAAATTTTTTTATTGGTTAAATCCACTTCATCAATATAGGTAATTTTTCCCATAATAATATTACGAATATAACTATTAACTATATAAAAATTCCTAAATTACAACGATGCGATTTTTTCAACCAAATCAACAATTCTTTCTGAATAACCCCATTCATTATCATACCAACCAAAGACTTTGACTAAGTTACCGTTAATTACTTTAGTATAGTTGGCATCAAAAATACTTGAGTATGTTGATCCGATAAAGTCAGATGATACCAACATATCTGTTTCATACTGCAAGATTCCTTTCATCTGTTTGCTCTGTGAAGCTTTTTTGAAAAGTTCGTTGACTTCTTCAGTGGTGGTACTTTTTTCGACAACCGCGGAAATATCAGTAAAGGAAACAGTTGGTACTGGCACACGAACCGCCATACCGTCAACTTTTCCGGCAAGACTCGGGATAACTTTACCAACGGCTTTGGCAGCTCCGGTGGTTGATGGGGCAATGTTTAAAGCAGCCGCCCTTGATCGGTCAGGTTTTTTGTTAGCTTCATCTAAAAGACTCTGAGTGGCGGTATAAGCGTGAACTGTGGTTAGATAGCCTGAAACCACTTTTAAGTTATCTTCCAAAACCTTAAAAAGGGGGGCGGCACAGTTGGTGGTGCAAGAAGCATTGGAAATAACATTTTCACCTTTCCAATTAAACGTATCATCATTAACACCCAAAACAACCAAAGGTGTTTCTTTATCCTTTGGTGGAGCGGTGAGAATAACTTTTTGAACACTTCCTTTAATATGCTTGACTAAATCTTCTTTTTTAGTAAAAGCACCGGTAGCATCAATTACCAAATCAACTCCCATTTTGTCCCAAGGGATGCTTTCGATATCTGGGTTTTGAAGGGCAAGAACTTTTTTTTCTCCGATCATGAAGCCATCTTCAACAGCTTTTACTTCTTTACCATAGCGTCTATAAACAGAGTCATATTTAAAAAGGTAGGCCATCAAGTCAGGGGCAGTTTTTCTGGTGTTGACAGCAACGATGTCAAAACTATTACGATCAAAAGCAATTCGGGTGACCGCACGCCCAATTCGACCAAATCCATTAAGACCGACTTTAAGTCTTTTCATAATTTAATAAAATTAATAATCTAAAAAGATTTTAGCACAGCTTCAATTTAATAACAATATATCAAAAGGTATCGAAAATCATTTTGACAAAATAACCCTCAGGCGCTATAATAAGTTTTTATGCAAAAAAGTAGCTTACTGCAAAAAATTGAGGCAATAAAAAGTAAGGAAAAAGTTAAATATCAGATAAATCCA
>CAZPKD010000040.1:0-6054 GCA_964587115.1 uncultured Gammaproteobacteria bacterium
CTCTTTTAAAATAAGCTTGAGAATGGTTGTTTTTCCGGCTCCAGAGGGCCCAACCAGGAATATAAATTCATTGTCGTTGATTTCAAAAGAAATCTCGTTGATGGCAATATTTCCTAAAGGAAATTTTTTACTTACCTTATCAAAAGTTATCATTGGTGGTTTAATTAAAGAGATTCAACATAACCAACATCCATAAGCCATCCAGCTTGTTGGCCACTAAATGTTTCTCCCCAGACACGGACTTTTTTACCAACAAATAGAGAAAGGTCAACTGTGGTTGAAGTAAGATAGACGTTTTGTGATTGACCACCTGGTCTTTCAAGATGAAAATTTCCCTCACCATCAATTCCGCCTTCTTTTAAAACTCCCTCTGCCTTATCTTTGAAGGTTTCTTTGTTAGCGATACCGGCACTTTTTTTGGAACTTGATTGCCCGGTTGCCGTAGATTTACCTACGCCACTTATTTTATAAACTCCAAAACCAATTCCCACGCCAATAATAATGGTAATTATAAGAGAAATAATTAATTTTGAAACCGGCATTCCTTCAACCTTTTTTTCCTCGTTAACATTGTGAATTAAATTTTCCATATGAAAACTAGGATAACAAGAAAATGACTAAAATACAAGTCTCAGGATTAAGTATTTTTTTTCAAGTAGGCTTCGATAAAATTATCAAGATCACCGTCAAGGACTTTTTCCACATTGCTTTCTTCATGATTGGTTCTTAGATCTTTGATTAATTTATAAGGGTGGAGGACATAAGAACGAATTTGTCTTCCCCATGAGGCAATTTTGACAGTTTTAAAAGAGGCGATCGTTTTTTGAGTTTTTTCCTGTTCAATCTGCCAAAGTTTGCCACGGAGTATTTTTAAGGCGTTCTCGCGGTTTTGTCCCTGATATCTTTCCTGTTGACAGGCAACGACAATCCCGGTTGGCTTATGGGTTAGGCGGACAGCGGTGGCAACCTTATTAACGTTTTGGCCGCCATGGCCACCAGATCGGAAAAACTGCCATTCGATTTCATCATCTTTGATTTCTACATCTTTTTCTTCGATGATTGGCAGAACTTCAACTAGGGCAAAAGATGTTTGCCTGAGTTTGTCCGCATTAAAAGGTGATTGACGGACTAATCGGTGAACACCGGCCTCTGCTTTTAAATAACCGTAAGAAAACCGTCCAAAAACATTAATGGTCGAACTTTTTATACCAGCCTCTTCGCCGGGGACTCGATCAATTTCATCAAAAGTCCAACCTTTTTTCTCAAAATAACGAGTATACATACGAAAAAGCATATTAGCCCAATCCATAGCCTCGGTTCCACCTTGGCCGGCATGGATAGAAAAAATAGCGTCACCTTTATCATAAGAACCAGATAAAAAAAGGAGAATGTCATATTTATTAATTAGTTTTTCCGCTTCTTTTATTTCATTTTCTTCAAACAAAAACTGCATCATTTCTACTTCTTCAATCTCTTTTTTTATGTCATTAATTCTTTTCATAACGGCGGCGGCTTTTTTGGCTTCTTGCCAGAAAGAAGTTTCGTAGGTTTGTTTCTCCAAATCACTTAACTCTTTTTTTTTGGCGGTTGGATTAAATTTAAGCAAAATACTATCTAACTTTTTTTTCAGTTCATCCCTTTGAATTTCCATGGGGGTATTTTACTTGAAATCTTTTCCAATCGTCAAGACAAGATCGGCTGCTTCGGTATCATCAAGCAGCGACTGTTTAAAAGAAGTAGTGTAATCTTTGAGATCATTTTTAATCATGGTGGCCGCTTCGGCCTTGTCTTTTTTGACCCTTATCTCGGTAATTGAAAAATCAAAACTATCAGCGTTACCGGTTAAAATCTCACCGTAACCAAATTCTTTTAATATATCTTTTACTTCTGAGGCTTTACCGACCGTACCAGAGCCATTAAGGACTTTTATTTTTAGAGATTCTCTTGTAAAAGAGGGTGTTGGTATCGTAGTTGGTAGGGCGGCCGTTGGGGTAACCTTATTTGTATTTGTTGGGGTAATTCTTTTTAAGAAAGAAAGATTAAGATTTAGTTTGGAAAGAAAAATAAAGAGAACAAATGAAAGAATAAATGAAGCCAAAAAGATAAAAACTTCTTTTTTAGGCAGGCCGATTTTTGGGAGGGAAAGATTAGGGCCACCTTTTCTTTTAACAACTAAAAAACGATTATTTTCTTTGGTAAAAACAAAGGCTCCAAAACAAACATCAAAATTTAAAAAGGGAAAAGGTTTTTTATCGTGATTAAAAAACATTTTTAGGTAGTCTTCATAAAAATTAGGAATAATCTTTTTTAGAGGATTAGTCCAGGCGCCCACCTCTTTAGTAAAGGTATCTTGACGGATGTTGTTGGATTTTTCACCGGAAATAATTAATCGATTAAGTTTATGGCCGGCTTTTTCCAGCTCAGAGGTTTTTTGTTTAAGAATAGGTTCGATTGGCTCGGATTCTTTTAATGAACTTTCCCAGCGATTTTTATCAATCAAACCTGAGGAGTCATAAAGATATCCTCGAATAAGATCTTTATCGTAGATGGCGTAAAATATCTTTTCTTTTTTTTCTTTTCTTAGGGTTTTTTCAAAAAGCTTGAAGTACGCCAGTGCCTCTGGTAGGATCATGGTTAATTTAAGATCAATTAGTTTTAATGTTTCTGCAAACTGAACCGCAGTTGCTTCTTCAATAGAGAAAAAGTTAATCTGTTTTTCAAACAATCCTTGTTCGACGAAATAGTCATAAAGATTAGTATCAATATTGGTGGTTAGTTCCACTCGTGCCTTATCTTTTATGAAAGAAGTAATTGCCGAAGGGGCGAGATCGGCCGGTATTTGACAGCGGAAAAAAGAAAAACTCTCTTGAGGAAGAATTAAGACAACCTCTTTGTCAATATTTTTTTTACTGACAGAACTAATGGCTTCTTTGATAGCTGAAGCGACCAGATCAATGTTGGTAATTTTTCCTTTAATAAGAAGATCGGTTTGGTATTTCTTTTCAAAAGAATCACACTCGTATTGATTGACAATACTCTTTTTCAAAGATAGAAGTTTAATCTGATTTTTGTCTAAAAATAAATAGATCATTCTATTACATTATAGTAGTAACCAAATAGAAAAAACAAGCCCTATAAAAATGATATACCCCTCCGCTTTCAAATTGTATGGGTATAATACCAAAGCGAAGCTTTGATTTCTGATTTAAAAGCTCCGGTAGGTATATATCGATAGTTGTAAAGATAGTTGTAAAATCAAAGCGAAGTGGTATAGAATATGGGTGCCTAAAAAACTATGGAAAGTACGGTTGACCAAATAAAAAGTAAGCTTGATATTGTTGAGTTTTTAAGTTCGTATATCACCCTAAAGAAGACTGGTAGGAATTTTAAAGCTCTCTGTCCTTTTCATCAAGAAAAAACCGCTTCTTTTGTTGTCTCTCCTGACAGACAAATTTGGCATTGTTTTGGTGCCTGTCAAGAAGGTGGTGATGTAATTCGTTTTTTAATGAAATGGGAAAATATCACTTTCTACGAAGCTCTTAAAGAGCTGGCCAATAAGACTGGAGTTAAACTGGTTAATGTTGATTTTGAAGATAAAACTTGGAAAAGAAAAGAAAAACTGATCGAGATTAATAATCTGACTAGTGACTTTTTTTCATATATTCTTGAAAAATCAAAGTTTGGAAAAAAAGCCCTTGATTATCTAACCGAAAGAAAGATTAATCTGAAAACTATCAAAAAATTTCAACTAGGATATGCACCAGTTTCTTGGGATTCACTTTATAAATTCTTGGGTAAGAAGAAATATCTTCCTGGGGAAATTTTTGATTCAGGACTTTTGGTAAAAAGCGAACGGGGAAGTTACTATGACCGATTCCGGGGAAGAATCATGTTTCCTATCAAAGACCTGCGCGGGAATATTATTGGTTTTTCTGGAAGATTACTGGACAATAAAGAAAAAGAGGCTAAATACGTTAATACGCCGGAGACTTTAATTTATCATAAAAGGGAGACTTTATACGGAATTGATTTAGCTAAAGAAGCCATCAAAAAAGAAAAGAATGTTTTTTTAGTCGAAGGAGAATTTGATATGATCTCACCGTATCAACAGGGGATTGAAAATATGGTCGCCATTAAAGGGTCGGCGGTTACTAAAGAGCAACTCATGCTCTTAAAAAGATATACCAACAGAATTACCCTAACTTTTGATGCTGATATGGCAGGTCAAGAAGCAGCCAAAAGGGGAATTGAGACCGCTGAGGAACTTGATTTTGAAACCGAGGTTGTGTCTCTTGATTTTGCCAAAGATCCTGATGAAGCGGTTCAAACCGATCTAGTGAAATTTAAGCAAGTTATTAAAAAACCAATCCCAATCTATGATTTTATTATCAACCTATCTCAAAAAAAATATCCCGTAGACGATCCATTTAATAAAAAAAAGATTGGTGAAGAAGTTTGTTTATACTTAGAAAAAATAAGGAACCCAATTATTCGCTCTCATTATGTAAAAAAACTAGCGGCATTACTTGGCGTTTCCGAATCAAGCATTGAATCACTTATAAGAAGAATCAAATTCAAAAATAATCAAAGACAGTTAACAGCCAGTTTCAAAACAAAAGGGGCAACCGCTGATCAGCGCCAACTTTTAATCCAGAAATATCTTCTAAGCCTTATATTTCAAAACGAAAAACCATACCAGATTGCGGAAAAAATTTTTTCTACTTTGGAAACAAGCGACTTTAATCAACCTTCATATGTTAAAATCTTAGAGATTTTTTTTAGTAATAAAGAAAAGACTTTTGCGATAAAAGATTTTGTCACTAATTTATCTAGTGAGATTAGACCGGTGTTTGATGAGTTATATCTTTACGCTGATGTGGAAACTAATCTAAACCAGGAAAGCATCGATAAATTAATTTATGAAGTTAAGAAAGACAGTCTAAAAAGAAAAATTTCAGAGTTGTTAAATAATAAAAAAAATGATAATAATGACTTTGATAAAGAGGTAAAAGAGCTTAACCAACGTTTAAAAGAGGTAGAAAAAAAGCTTTCGGCAGTATAAAATTATCTTGTTTATGACCAAACAAAAAATTCCTAAAACTCTAAAAGACCTTCTTAAACAAGGAAAAGAAGATGGATTTCTAATCCAAGACGATATTTTTTTGGTCTGTTTAGAACCAGAAAAACATCTGGATGAGATTGATAACTTTTTTGATGAAGCTTTGAAAAATGGAGTTGATATTTTTGAAACCGTGTCAACCAGGGAAGAGGAAGAGGCGAGAAAAAGTGCCGAAGAGATTGAGAAAGAACTAGAACAACTGGTGGTTTTAAAGCACGGAGAATCACTTGATCCGATAAAAATGTATTTAAAAGAAATTGGTAAGACACCGCTTTTAAAATTTGAACAGGAAATAGACTTAGCAAAAAAATATGAAAAAGGTGATCAAAAGGCAAAAGATAAAATTGTTAAAGCCAATCTTCGCTTGGTGGTTTCAATTGCCAAAAAATATTTAGGGAGAAGACTGTCTTTTCTTGATCTGATACAGGAAGGTAATCGAGGATTGATTCGTGGAGTAGAAAAGTATGATTGGCGCCGAGGATTTAAATTTTCAACCTATGCCACTTGGTGGATCAGACAGGCAATAACCAGAGCCATTGCCGACCAGTCAAGGACAATTAGGATTCCGGTTCACATGGTTGACCATATTAACCGGTACTACAAAACTCAACGTCGTTTAACCCAAAAACTTGGTCGCGAGCCCACGGTTAAAGAAATTGCCAAAGAGTTGAAAATGACCACTGATGAGATAGAAAATTTAATAAAAATTTCCCAGCAACCAAAATCACTGTCGACTCCGGTAGGCGATGACAAAGAAGCAACCCTAGAACAGTTTGTTTCCGATGCCAATCAACCGTCTTTATATGACCGGGTTTCCCGAGAACTTTTAAAAGACGCTCTTAACAATGTTTTAGAGACTTTATCACCAAGAGAAAAAAAAGTTTTAATTATGAGATTTGGACTTGAAGACGGTAAACCAAAAACGCTTGAGGAAG
>CAZPKD010000041.1:0-5653 GCA_964587115.1 uncultured Gammaproteobacteria bacterium
CGGCTTTGTTTATCCCGGAAATTCCCACAGAAAAACTTGATGTAAGTAAACTGTTTAGTATAAAAGAAAGACAAAATATTCCCCAACCGATTATTAAATAAATCTTCTTAAACCTATTTTGGAACCTCTGTCTGATATAATTTATTCTAGCTATTGCCGGGGTGGTGAAATGGTATACACGCAGGACTTAAAATCCTGTGACTTCACAGTCGTGAGGGTTCGACTCCCTCTCCCGGCACCATATAGCCGACTTAGCTCAATGGTAGACCTGCCTGCCAGCAGGCAGGGCAATTGTTTTGTTTGTTCGCCGGAGTCTTGACGAAGGAGGATAAACTGCCGTCCTAGCTCAATGGTAGAGCAGCTGTTTTGTAAACAGCAGGTTAAGAGTTCGAGTCTCTTGGACGGCTCATTTTCGAGCCCGACAGTCGGCTCTAAAGCTCACCTCTGAGGTGTACTTAAAGTATTTATTAAATCAGACCAATTCGGGCTGTTGGGAAGTTTTGTTAGGAACAACCTTCAAGTGTTGCAAGGCTTTTGGAGTGAGAACACGTCCACGGTTAGTTTTTTTTATAAAGCCCAATTGAAGTAAATACGGCTCAATAAACTGTTCTACCGTCTGTTTATCTTCTGATAAAGACGAAGCAATGGTCTCGACGCCAATCGGCACATTCTGAAATTTTTTATATAAAAGATTTAAATACTTTAAATCGATGTCCATTAAACCAATTTCATCAATATCCAAAAGTTCAAAAAGATTTTTTAACAGTTTTTCATCAATAATTTCGTGTTTCTCCACTTCAAAAGCATCACGAGCTCTTTTGAGAATCCGGTTGGCAATACGGGGAGTTTTTCTGGCTCTTTTGGCAATTTCCTGAGCCGCCTTATTGGTAATCGGAATGTTAAAAATCTTGCTGGATCTCAAAACAATGTCTTTTATTTCTTGATCAGTATAATAATCAATTCTTAAAAGTAAACCAAAGCGGTCACGTAAAGGTGACGATAATAATGCCAGTTTAGTCGTCGCCCCAATAATGGTAATTTTGGGAACCGGTAGTCGGACGGTTTGCGCGGCCGGTCCTTTACCAATAATAATATCCAAAGAATATTCTTCCATCACCGGATAAAGAAGTTCTTCGACTGGTTTTGGCAAACGATGAATTTCATCAATAAATAAAACATCGTTATCTTTAAGATTGGTCAAAATCGCTGCCAGATCGCCGGTTTTGGTAATAGTCGCTCCTGAGGCGACCTTGATCTGACCGGAAAGTTCGTTAGCAATAATGTAAGCGAGGGTTGTTTTACCAATTCCGGGTGGTCCATAAAATAAAATATGTTCAGACGAATAACCTCTCTTTTTGACCGCATCAATAAAAAGCTTTAAGCTTTTAAGAATTTTCTTCTGGCCAATATATTCATTTAACTTTTTCGGTCGTAGTGTTTGCAGATCTTTACCGTTTTTACTTTTCATAATGACTATTATACAGTCTTTTTTCTTGAGGAACCCATCTGTAAAGCTTGTTTGATTTTTTCTTCAATAGTTAATTTTTTATCTAATTTAGAAAACAAAGCCTTTGCCTCATGAGAACGAAAACCTAGAGATACTAGGGCGTCGATAACAGTTTTATCATCAGCCGTTAAATACATTTTCTCTAGAGAAAAATCCTGTTTTAGTTTTTGCGACAACTCGAGAATTATTTTCATTGAAGTTTTACGACCTAGTCCGGGAATTCTTAGAAAATAGTCAATGTCATTTTCTTTGACCGCTTCAGTCATGGCTTCTATCTTAGCAAAAGAAATAACATTAAAGGCTGTTTTTGGACCCACTCCAGGCACAGTCAAAAGCAAGTTAAAAAAGTCTAATTCTTTTTTTGTTTCAAAACCAAATAAAACCATCGCATCTTCACGAACTTGAAGATAGGTAAAAATTTCAACCCCTAATGGTGAATTTTTTGGAGAAACTTTGGCAATTAAAGATGAAGGAATATAGACATTGAAAGAAATACCAGCCGCTGTTTCGATTAGAGCAATATTTTTATCAAGATTGATTAATTTACCTTTTATTTTTCCAATCATAGCTCATCTCTCTCAATTTTCCACAATCTATTATACTTGATCACTCGCTCTCCTCGAGCGGGAGCACCAAATTTAACAAAATCAGCTTGAACGCCAACGCTAAAATCGGCAATAAAAGTATCCTCGGTCTCGCCCGCTCTTTCTGAAACAATATAACTAAAATTATTATTTCGGGCTAAATTAATAACTTCTAGAGTCTCGGTAATTGTCCCCACTTGACTTGGTTTGATGGAAATTGAAGAACAAGCATCAAGTTTAATGGCTTTTTCTAATCTCTCTTTATTGGTGGTTAATAAATCATCACCGACTAAGTAAATTTCTTTGGCAATTTGTTTATTTAGCTTAACCCAGTTATCCCAGTCGCCTTCGTAAAGAGGATCTTCAATAAGTAAAAAAGAATAGTTTTTAGTTAGGTTCAAAATAAACTCCAGGTATTGGTCAACCCTCATCGGATGAGCCATATCTCGAATCGTATACTGATCATCTTCATAATAATGGCTCGCGGCCATATCAATGCCTAAGAAAATGTCGGTCCCTATTTTAATTTGGAGATTAGAAATCGCTTCATTTAAAAGTTCTAGCCCATCAACGTTGCTTGATAGGTGAGGAGAGAAACCACCTTCTTCGCCAACAGAAATATCGGCACGCCGATATTCCAGAACTTTTCTTAGTTCATGATAAACTGTCACCGCCATTTCATAAGCTTTGCCAAAGCTTAAGGAAGACGAAGGAACAATCTGAAACTCTTGAAACTGTAATTCATTGTTGGCGTGTTTACCGCCATTAAGAATATTAAAAATAGGCGAAGGTATTCTTTCAATGGCAACTTTTTCTTTAAATATTTTTTCGTAAAGAGAGTTGATATATTTAAAAAGTGGTTGACCTAAAACTTGTGCTTGAGCTTTAGTGAGTAATTGGGAAACCGTCAAAATCGTATTGGCTCCTAAACGACTTTTATTGTCGGTGGCATCGGCTTTAATGAGCCAGTAATCAATTTCTTGTTGTTTTTCTGGACTAACACCCACAAGTTTTGGAGCAATCAAATCATTAATGTAGGAAACTGCCTGACTAACACCCATGCCTAAATATTTTGTTTTATCATTGTCGCGTAAATCAACCGCTTCATGTTTGCCCATTGAATAACCAGTTGGAATTGAGGTTTCAACTACAATCCCATTATCCAGAGTCAATCTTCCTTCAATCGTCGGCCAACCACGTGAGTCAATTATTTCATATGCTTTAATCGTTTTTATTTTTGCCATGGCTTATTTTTTAATCTTAGTGATGTGTTTTTTTTCTAAATCAAAAATCAATTCTCTGGTTCGAGAAATTGCATCCGGTGTCACCGAAACACTGGTGACCCCCGACTCAATTAGAGGTTTAATTACTTCAGGATAGTCTGAAGCCGCCTGACCACAGATTGAACAGGTAATGTGGTTTTCCGAGCAGGTAGAAACAATGTACCTTAACATATCGATAACAACCTTGTTTCTCTCGTCATAAATATCAGAGACTTCCTGATTATCCCTGTCAACTCCAAGAAGCATCATGGTTAGATCGTTGGTGCCAATCGAAACTCCGTCAATACCGATCTTTATAAATTCGGGAAGATTTAAGGCACAGGCCGGTACTTCAACCATAATCCAAAGTTTAAACTCTGGGTAGTTAAAAAGTCCATGTTCTTTAATAATTTCTTTTATGCGAATCAACTCCCAAGGAACTCTGACAAAGGGAATCATTAAATGAAGATTGCGATAGCCCTTTTGCCAAATATTATTAATTGCCTGTAACTCCAGAGAAAAAACATCCGGATTGGCAATATAACGATAAGCACCTCGAAAACCAATCATCGGATTTTCTTCGTGGGGTTCATAAAGATTACCCCCAGTTAAATGCCTATATTCATTGGTTTTAAAATCGGTAGCTCGATAAATAACTGGTCTCGGTGAAAAGTTTCTTACAAAAGATAAAAGATTTCTGGTTAGGTGATTAACAAATATTGGTTCTTTCTTGTTTTTAATAAAGGCTTTAGGATGAACGCCAATTTCTGCAATCATAAACTCGGCCCGTAATAAACCAATTCCGTCGATATTCATCTTAGAAACTCTCTCTGCTTCTTCTGGTTCAGCTAAGTTAACATAAACTTTGGTGATTGTTTTTAGTTTTTTTTCCAGTTTTTTTGAAATTTGCTTGTCCGCCGTAGCCTTGGCGAAGGTGGATAATTTAGATAGTATGTTGCCTTTGAATATCTCTCCGGTTGAACCGTTGACGCTGATAAATGTCTCTTTTTTTAAGATTTTGGTGGCTTTATCAGCCCCAACTACAGCCGGAACCCCCAATTCGCGGGAGACAATAGCTGCATGGGAGGTACGGCCACCTTTTTCGGTAACAATCGCCACGGCTCTTCTCATCGCCGGTACATAATCAGGATTGGTCTGAGGGGCAACTAAAATATCCCCTTTTTTGATTTGATCGATTTCTCTGGCAGAATGAATTATTTTGACCTGGCCTGAGGCAATTCCGGGGGATGCGGGATCACCAATAAGAATAGGTAACTCTTTTATTCTTGTTTCGTGCTTGTCAGAAGTCATCTCTCTAACTGTGGTCACTGGTCTTGATTGAACAATGTAAACTCGATCTCCTTCGATAGCCCACTCAATGTCCTGCGGAAAGAAATAATGATTTTCAATCTGCTTTACCAATAAAGCCACCTTAATAATTTCTTCGTCACTAATCTTTTGTCTTGATCCGTTTTTTTTAGAGAGTTTAATCTGACGATTAGTAAGACCGGACTTAACTAATTTGATAGACTGAAGCTTCGTCTTTTTTTCTAAAATTAAAAATGATTTTTTATTAACTTCATAATGATCTGGAGTAACTTTTCCACCAACAATATATTCCCCTAAACCATAAATAGCTTCAATAACAATTTTGGTTTTATCATTGGTTACCGGATCAATACTAAAAGCAATGCCTGATTTATCCGACTGGACCATCCGCTGGACCACGGCCGCCAACCCGACTTTAAAATGATCAAATTTTTGTTGGTGTCGATAATAGATGGCTCTTTCGGTAAAAAGTGAGGACCAACAAAGTTTAATTTTTTGTAAAAGATGGGCCTCACCTTTAATATTTAGGTAAGTTTCTTGCTGTCCGGCAAATGAGGCGCCTGGTAAATCTTCGGCAGTGGCTGATGAGCGGACCGCCACCAAAGGCGGACCATAAACGTGTCTGAGTCTTTTAACACCCTCTCTAATCGAGCTTATTCTTTTGGAAAAATATTTTTCTTCATTGACTAAAAAGTTTTCATAATAGTGAAATATTTCTTTGACTAAAAAGTCGGGAATTTCAGCATCAGCAATCATTCTTCTGATGTGAACCGAGGCTTGATTTAGCTCATTGGCACTTTCGTAGTTAGTAATTGAAAGAATGTCACTAATTTTCTTTTCTAGCTTGGCAGTTTTTATAAAGTTAAAATAAGCATTGGAGGTAACCACAAATCCATAAGGAATAGGCAGATTGACATTAACCATTTCTCCTAGGTTTGCGCCTTTACCACCAACTAAGCCGATGTCGTTTT
>CAZPKD010000042.1:0-5604 GCA_964587115.1 uncultured Gammaproteobacteria bacterium
TGCAAACAGTCGCCAAAAAACTAAACATAAAAAATAGTTTATTTTTTATGAATTTGAGAGTAGCAATTACCGGTAAAAAAATTTCACCTCCCCTTAATGAGTCGATGGAAGTTTTGGGGCAAGAAGAATGCCTTAAAAGAATATCAAAGATCAAAACTTAAAGACCTGCCTGCCGGCAGGCAAGGTTAAAGCCAAGTTCAAAGTTCAAAACCGATTATATATCTTTAAGCTTTACACTTGTTTTTGATATTTGATCTTTGAGATTTGATTTATCACTTAGAAGTAAGTTTCCATCCAGTGAGGATCGGTTTCTACTTTAAGATCAAGATAAACTTTTTTATTTATAGCCAGAGCAACTTCCTTTCTTGCATAACTGCCCAATTCTTTAATCTTGTGTCCACCGGTACCGATAAGCATTTTCTTATAGCGGTCGTCAGTCGTTAGAATTCTCGCTTTAATGTAGGTTAACTTGTCGTTTCTCTCAGCAATTTCATCGACAATTACGGTTGACCGATAGGGAATTTCTTCACCCATCATCAAAAATACTTTTTCTCGGATCAGCTCGGCAATAAAAGTTTTACTGTCAAGGTTTAGGAGAGGATATCCTGATTCATTTATCTCGGATAAGCCCGCCTTCGCTGAAGCTACGGTGGGTAAATATTCAAAAATTTTACTAAGTAGTGGTCCTGTATGTTTGTTCAGAAGGGCAGAGACTTCAAAAGAATCCTTAAACTCATCTTTTAAAAACTCATACTGGGGAAGAAATGTTTTTTCTTGCAGGTCGACCTTATTAATGACTAATATTTTTGGTTTATCGATTTTTCTCACGATTCCCAAAACTCTGGCTTCCTCAAAATCACGTTTTCGGGTATGATCGACCATATATAAAACCACATCAACCTCTTCTTTAACGGCTTTCATGGTCTGTTGGTTAATGGTCTTGGATAGATTATCCTCGGCTTTTAGAAAAACTCCTGGGGTATCGATAAAAATAATTTCACCCCGATCATCTTTATAAAGCGCCCTTATAGGAAACCTGGTTGTTTGGGCCTTGGGTGAGGTAATGGCTACCTTTTGTTTCAAAATATTGTTTAAAAAGGTTGATTTGCCTACATTGGGCCGGCCGATCAATAAAACTTTTCCACTCTTCATGGCTTTATTTTATCACAATACAGCCGTCTTTATTCTCTTAGTTTTCCTTAAAATTTCCAAAGACTTAGAGCTTTGTAGACAAGTAGCGCTGGCCAAACCAAAGCTTTTAAAAAACCCATTACTCCTTCGCCAAAGGTATTAGCATGTTGAATAAAATAGACTAAAGCACCGATAAAACCAAGTCCGTACATACCTTCACCTCCTCCTTTTATACGATCACCGCATTTTTTCATAGACGTTAATAATAAATAAAAATAATAATTACCTCAACACTATTTATTCATCCAAGTCACCGTGTATTGCAATATCGTGGCAAACAATCCCCATAATAAATATGGGATCTGAGCCCAGGTAATAGTCGGTGAATATTTATATATTGAGATCATTCCCCAGACAAGACTGACGACAACCACACCAATGTCAATCGACGCTAAAAAATTATTCTTCAAACCAAATTGAATTACCGTAAAAATAAGATTGGCGACTAAATTGATAATAAAAGGTAAAACAACAATAAAAGAAATCTTCTTCTTAAAAAATAAGTAAAAGACATAACCAAAGGAAATAAAGATGATCGGGTATAAAATACTCCAGACAACCCCAAACAACCATCCGGGCGGAGCAAAAAAAGGCTTTTTGTATTGAGTATAGAGTGAATAATTAGTATTCATATATTTTAATTCTAGCAAACCACAAGGTTCTTTTTGGTAAAATATAACTACTTCACAATTTGTTATTTGTGATTTGTAATTTGTAATTTAACTTGGGGGATCGTCCAATGGTAGGACAACAGACTTTGGATCTGTTTATCTAGGTCCGACTCCTAGTCCCCCAGCATTCTGAATTTTTACTTTATAAGCTGTAAAATTATATAAATGAAGTCTCCGGTAAAAGTATTGCTTCAAAAAAACCTTGAAAATAACGAGTATGAATATTTTTTTACACTACTCAGCGAAAGATTTGATTACCTAAATGACCTATGGATTAAAGAATTAGAAAAAAAATTTAACAAAAAGTTAAAACCAATTTTTGTTTCAAATACACAAAAAAATGGATTTTATCAAAAAGAAAACTTCATTCTTATTAATGAAAGACTACAAAAATTACAAAAAAAGTTAGGAATAAAAAGAGTCATTTTCCAATCGGAGACAGAAGATTTAAACTTGGAGTTTTGTCACTCGGAATTTATAGACTTACTCATCAGAAAATTGTTAAGAAAGCAAAACCGCGTATTTGTGTTAAGTTGGACGAGCGCAAATTTATTTTTTAATGATCCTCGGGTAATAATTCTTGGGCCCGATCCACACATTACCACAAAATACGATAATAAGATTGAGCAAGCCAACCTATTTAGAGAACTTAAGCTTCCTCAAAATGAGGTGAAAATTTATCAAAACTTTTCTGAAGTAAAAAAGATAGCTACAAAATATTACCCATTCTACTTGTCTGCAACGTTTTCTTCAGGCGGTAATGAAAGTAGGGTCATTCAATCCCCAGAAGAGCTGGAAAAATATTTTGTTATGCTTCGTACAATAAATAAAGATAATAAATTCCTGGTGGCAAAATTTATAGAGAACGTTGTTTTAGCCCCAAACAGTAATGCAATAGTGACAGATAGAAACACAACGGAAATATTGTGTATTTCTGATCAAATGTTACACGGTATAAGGTATATAGGAAATATTTATCCTTCTAAAGTAAGCAGTAATAATAGAAAGATCATTATTGAGGTCACTAAAAAGGTGGGAAATTATTTATCCCTTTTGGGTTTCCGGGGTCTTTTTGGATGTGATTTTCTCATTGACGATAAAGATCATTGTTACATTGTTGATTTAAATCCTCGTCGCCAAGGAGGATATTTATGCAATGTTCTTATATTACAATCAAAAGATTTTAATATTATTGAAGCAGAATTAAAGCTGGCTCTGGGCAAAAAAGTCTCACCACTTGGTATACAGGATTTACCGGTTGATTACGCTTGGGCCCATAGCAAAGTAAAACCGTCTCGATCTAATTATGAGATTTTATCTATTTTGAAGTCGGGAGAGCCGTATGAACCATTTGTCGGGGAAGCCTCTGTATTTAAAACGACCTTTTTGCCGAAAGGTTATCTTTATGTTGCCGGAACTGCGGGATATTGTATAGTAAGTGGTAAAACACGAGAAGAAGTGGAAAACGAAATCGAAAATATAATTGAGGTGATGACGGTTAAATACTTCAAACTAAATAAAAAATTACCGGAAGATTATTTTGATCGAATAGAAATTCTTAATCTTTTAAAGTAGTTATACTCTTTTTAAACTGTTTCATTTGTCTCATTTAGCCTGGAGATGATACAATGTTATAAGGACCTTAAGGGTCCCAACCGACACGTTCAGCACAAACAACAAAACTTACTACCTTGGTGAATTTTTATAGTATGTGGATTATAATCTAACTATAGTTATGGGTTACAAAATAATATCTTTAGACACAAAAGATGTTTTTGAAGTTTCTTTTCTTGCGGCCAAAATACTAAGGGAGGATTTTCCTGAATATTCTCCAAAAGTTGCCAACATATATGGCAAAAAATATTTCAGTGAAAAACGCCTTCGAGATTTACTCAAACATAAAACAAATCACATTTATGGCGTAAAAGACAATAATAAACTGATTGCCTTTATAATTTTAAAAGGAGATTATGGGGGTGTGTTGTATCTCGATTTGCTGGCCGTAAAAAAAGAATATCGTGGATTGGGAATCGGTAAAAAGTTGCTAAACGTATCTGAAAAATGGGCTTTGAAACATAAACATCATTACCTTTGGTTATTCACAGAAAGTAGTAAAAACATCGATTTTTATAAGCATAATGGTTTTATATATGTTGGTTTTCACAAAGGGTCTTGGTTTGGAGCTGACGAGTATATATTAGGCAAACAATTGAGAAACGAACCCTTTCTTGAAGTATTTACGAATTATTCCAAATATTTTTAAACACAACGATATTAACACGCTGTTATTCTAGACCGATATGTTAAGCAAATAAATTATGAAATACACTCTTGAGATAAACAACAGACCATTTAAAGCAATCTTGGCCGGAACAAAAAAAGTTGAAGGTAGAACACCGACAAAATTTGATAAAGCCCCTTTTAATAAATTGACGTCTGGTGATTCAATAATTTTTGTTCATCATTACCCAGACGTCAAAGAAATGCTTGAAAAAGAAGGTGTCCAAAATGTTATATTGAGTGAACCCAAAACCATAGAACACGGCATAGAAAGTTTCAATTCTTTTGAGGGTTATGAAGAAGGAATAAAGGAAAACGGAATTTATGCAATAGGATTAAAATTGTTATAATGACGGTTTGGATTTCAACCGGCACGCTCAGCACGATTAGGCTCATATACTAAAAGCTCTCCCTTCTAACTATCAATGAAAGAAAAATAAGAGTTGTTTGTATTAATAGTAGAAGGGAGGTGAAAACATATGAACAAAAAATCAATTTTAATTGGAATAACAACTTTAGTTTTAGGTGGATCAATTCTGATTCCTCAAGCTCAAGCCTATAAAGGAGATCCAAATGTTAAGGGTCCTAATTATACAGCTGAGAGACATGAGGCAATGACTAAAGCCTTCGCTAATAACGACTATAATGCTTGGAAAAATTTAATGCAAGGAATGGGTAGAGTGACTCAGGTTATTAATAAAGATAACTTTGCCAAATTTGCTCAAGCTCATAAATTAGCGCTTGAAGGTAAAACCGCAGAGGCTAATAAAATCAGAGTCGAACTTGGCTTAGGGTTACACAATGGATCAGGACAGGGTCAAGGAATGGGGTATGGTCGATCAAGATAAGATAATTTATTTTTCAGGCTCTCATCTGTAAGGGGTGGGGGCCTGTTAGGTAGGTATAATAAAAGTACTTAAATGAAAGATTTAAATAAACTAACGGATGAACAACTAGTTGAACTTATCAGATCTGAAGATAAAGAGCTTTATCTTGAAATTGTACTGAGATATCAAGAAAAATTATTAAGATACGCCATATATTTAATACAAGATAAAGCAAAGGCAGCTGATGCTGTCCAAGAATCTTTTATTAATGCGTTTATTAATCTGAATAGTTTTAATCTCAAAATGAAGTTTTCCAGTTGGATTTATAGGATTGTGCATAATCAGGTGATAAATTCAATAAAAAAGTATAGAAGAGAACTGCCACTTTTAGATAATGTTGAAATCGATGGTGGAAAAAATTTGGAGGTTGATTTAACAAAAAAAGAAATTCAGGAAAAAGTAAATAAATGCATTAACCAAATGTCAATTCAGTATTCAGAACCATTATCGCTGTATTATCTTGAGGAAAAATCATATGAGGAAATAAGCGATATTTTAAGATTACCAACAGGCACAGTTGGTACTAGGATTAACAGTGCCAAAATTATTATGAAAAAAATATGTCAAAACTTAAA
>CAZPKD010000043.1:0-5275 GCA_964587115.1 uncultured Gammaproteobacteria bacterium
TTTTTCTCAAAATCATCAGGGAAGAACCAGAGCTGGGTATCAGTAATAATCTCCGTGGTATGGTGGCGATTAATGAGCATTAGTTGGACTTGTTTTAACAACCACTCTACCATATCCCCAACAAAGTTCCAAGTTCCAAGTACCAAGTTCCAAACAATATTCAAATTCCAATTTTTAAAACGTTTATCAATTGTTGATTGTGCTTTGTTTGTAATTTGTGATTTGGAACTTGTGATTTTGGCATTAGGAAATATGCCATAGACCCACTTATTTGCCTCCAAAAACCTCTCATACGCCTGGTCTTTATTAATAATCGGTTTCATTTGTAAAACCTCGTGGGCCACATACTCATTTCTCTTAAACTTTGGCACCCTCAAACCAGCCTCATCAAAGAACAGATTTAAACAAACTTTATCTTTATTATTCTCAGCTTGTAACTTACCATCTACCATTCTTTTTCGTCTCACCCCTATAATTTGAGCCAACAATAAAGAAATTAGCCTTCCAGTGAATAATCGGCTGTGCTTGGTAATGATAAACAAATCGACATCATCATTTTTAACTGCATTCATCATCGCCATCGACCCGGAAAGACCAATTAATTTTATCTGAGAGAATTTTGAAAGAACATTGATAAATGGTTGAATTTTTTCTAATTTTTTTTTCGATTCAGCCCGTCTCATCGCTAAATTTTTAATTTTAAATTTTAAATTTTTTATTCCCCTTATACCATACCTCCCTAGGGTATATTTTTTATTATTTTTGCTATACTCCTCTAGAGTATTTTTCGATTCAAAAATAACCTTTTTTTTAGTTAAGATGTCTAAACTTTGGAAAAGTTGTTTTTTTGATATCTTTATAGATATAAAAACATAGATCTCAGCAAAGGTTGGTTGATAACCAAAGAAGTTAAAATAACTGATTGTTTTTATGATTTCTTTTTCCACACTTGTTGACATCTTTCTTGAATAACTAAGCTTAAAAAACTAATGAGTTTTAGTTGTCTCTTAATCCGCCAGGGTTGATTAATTAAACGAAATAACCATTCGAGGCCGATTTTTTGGATAAAAACCGGGGCTCGCTTAATTTCGCCGCTTAAATAATCAAAGGCTCCTCCCACACCCATACAAATACAGCCTTTAAATTTAGGTCTATTTTTCTCAATCCAGATCTCTTGAACTGGAGATCCAAAAGCCACAAATATTATATGGGGCTTGAAATCGGTCACTATTGAGAAAGCTTGCCTCTCTTCTTCTTTTTGTATGTTTTTGATATCTTTTATACCGGTTAGTCCAAAAAACTTAGCTTCAGAAAATTTCTTTTGGTAGCACTGACTCAACTTGAGTGCCAATCCGGGCTTACCGCCAATTAGCAGCACTCTTAAGCGTCTCTTACCAGCCTCTTCTATAAGTCTTTTCATGAGATCAACCCCTGTCTGTCTCTCGCCTACCTCAACGTTTAGGATTCGGCCCGCCAGGACAACCCCCATACCATCAATAATTTTTATTTGGGCCGTCTGTAAAGCTTTTCTAAAGAGATAGTTTCTTTGCGACTCAACTAGGTTTTCTGGGTTTAAAGAGACAATATGACAACTATCGGTCGAATCGTCGATGTATTTTATAATTTTCTCTAGGATAGTTTTCTTGGTGTGAGGAAAAATCGAAATTCCTAGGATGGTGCTTTTCATATATTACCTTAATAATTCTATAAGCATTTTATTATAACATGAAATAAGACAATTATTTGGCCTTTGTTCAATTATTTTGAACTAAAAATGATTTGTTGTAACAATTAATCATTTAATGTTATTCATAATTTAATAAAAGTACTAATAGTTATTACTATATCCCGTTGAATAAAGCTTCTTAATATTAAATTTTAGATTTTAAATTTTAAATTGGAAAAATATAGGATATATCTATTTAATAGCTTCCTTAAAACTATCTAAATTCTCAATCGCCATCCCTACTCCTCGAATAACTGCAAACAATGGCTCTTCAATTACAAATGAAGCTACTCCGGTATGATAAGTTATGTAACGATCAATATTGGTTAACAAAGAAGTTCCTCCAGAAAGAACGATTCCTTTATCAACAATGTCAGCGGCCAACTCGGGTGGTGCCTGACTTAAGACCTCTTTAATTCCTTCAAGAATCTGTTTTAATGGTTTTTGGATTGCCTCATTAATGCTTTTTTCACCGATTTCAAGAATAATCGGTAGACCAGATTGATAGTCTCTCCCTTTAACTTCAAAGGTCCTTTCTGGGTTAGGATTATCCCCGTTATCGATAAAAGCATTACCAATCTTCATTTTGATATCCTCAGCTGTTCTTTCACCAACGATCAGATTATGTTTTTTCCGCATATGCTGTAAAATTGCCTCATCCAGTTTGGTCCCGGCCACTCTGATGGTTTTGCTGACCACTAACTGACCCAAAGAAATAATGGCCACCTCGGTAGTTCCACCGCCTAGATTAACAATCATGTGACCAGAGGCCTGAGAAATTGGGATTTTGGCACCAATAGCAGCTGCTAATGGTTCTTCAATTAAATAAACCTCAGAAACACCCGCTTGTTTACAGGCCGATACCACAGCTCTTTTTTCTACCTGTGAGGCCCCTCCAGGAATCGAGATCATTAATTGTGGCCAAAAGATCCTCCCCCTCAAAGCTTTTTTCAAGAAATAGGTAATCATGGCTGAAGTTGTTCTATAGTCGGCAATGACACCTTCTTTCATCGGTCGGGAAGCAACAATCGATCCAGGGGTTCTCCCCAACATTTCTTTGGCGTCATCACCAACAGCCAAAACTCTTCTATCTTCCAATGAATAAGCAACTACGGTTGGTTCATTTAAAACAATTCCCTCTTTAGCCACATAAACTAAGGTGTTGGCTGTTCCCAGGTCAACACCAACCTTTTTAGTGAAGAACATTGTATAATTGTATAATATTTTTAGCCCAGAAACTCAAATTATGAAACCACTATTCCGAATCGCCGTTGTTATTAGCTTTTTAGTGATTTTGGTTGCTGTTATCTCCTATTCGCGTGGATACCGTTTTGATTTCAAAAAAAAGTCGATGACCTCAACAGGAATTTTATCAATCAGTTCCTACCCTAATGCGGCTAAAGTTTATATAAATAATGAGCTCAGGGGCGTCACCAACCTCAATCAACCTCTTATTCCGGGCCGTTATCATGTTGAGGTAAAAAAAGACGGTTATACTAGTTGGAACAAAGACGTCCTTCTTAAAGGAGAGTTGGTCATGACGATTGACGCTTTGCTTTTTCCCTTAAACCCATCACTTTCTCCTCAAACTAATCTTGGTATAGTTAAGGCTGTTCCAATCGACCAAACCGGAAAAGTAATTCTTTTTTCGCAAACCGAGAATCCAGAAAAAGACGGTCTTTATCTTTTTGATTCCAGCTTTAAACCCCTTTCCATCTTTCCACCTTTAAAGTTAATCCTCCTGAAAAAAAATCTGGATACTTATGGAAGTTTTGATTTAAAAAACACCCGTGTCTTTTTTTCACCCGACTATAAAGAAGCTATCTTTGAATTTGAAGAAACTATGTCAAAATCTGAACTCAACACATCAAACAATATCAATAATACCACCCAATCTTTTTTGCTTGCCCTAGACGAAGAGAATAAAAGCCTTTTTGATGTCACCAGTTCAAAAGAAACTTTATTAGAAGCCTGGCAAAAAGAAACCGATAACAATAATCAAAAAATTCTTGAGGCTTTTCCAAAAACCATCTCAAAGATAGCCTCTGAATCTTTCAAGATTATCTCACTATCGCCTGATGAAACAAAAATCTTTTACCAAGCCGCCAACAATGAATCTCTTCCTTTAGTCGTCGATCCACCCTTAATTGCTTCCAATCAAACCCCTGAAGATAGAAACC
Source organism: uncultured Gammaproteobacteria bacterium (assembly GCA_964587115.1). GTDB lineage: Bacteria > Patescibacteriota > Microgenomatia > UBA1406 > GWC2-37-13 > JAAZNM01. The sequence continues at coordinate 3,907 of CAZPKD010000043.1, forward strand.
TTAAAAAAAATAGTTATTATATATATGATAAAAAAGAAGATAAAAACTATTTTACAAAACTGTCTTCCGAGGATATTGTCAATTGGTATCCAGATTCAGAGCATCTACTTTTTGTGGACAAAAAGAAAATAGTGGCATCAGATTATGACGGCCTAAATGAACAAGCTATCTATTCCGGCCCGTTTGAAAATTCTTTTTTTACCACCACCAACGACGGAAAAATCATTATCCTCACCAACCTCAACCCCGAGGTCAATAAATACGGAGATCTCTACCTGGTGGGGATAAAATAAATCAAAAATCAAAGATCAAATATCAAAACTACAGATTAAAGTGTAAAAATATGAGTCCATTAATTTTTTTACGACTTGGCGGGTGCGCAGCGAAGCGAGCACAGCCACGGAGATAAAAAAATGATGGACGAATATAAAAACTTCTATTCGCTTACTCGTACGGCAAAGACGAGAAGACGTTTAAGAGTTGTCCCCAATGGCCAACATGTTTGTAGGGTCAAAAATTCTTTATTGGTCTTTCTGGTTAAATACTCGACCTTTGATGGATCAACGACGGTTTTTCCAATTACCTGATAAATATAGTGTTGACCTTTATAAAATAAGTGAATTTTGTCTTTTATTTCTAATTTATTGAGTAAATAAAAAACAGCATTATAAGTGCCAACATTCCAAAAATAATCAGTTGAGTGAGCAAAAAGAAAAATATGTCCACCTTCTCCCGGAAAAGTCGTTCCTAAGGTATGAGCTACCCCTTTGTTGAGAGCGTTTAAATAAATATTTTCATTGGCGGCATCAATATTGGGCAAAATTTTGGCATTAGCGCCAATTTTAGGAACAACAATACTAAAGTTTGGGTCTTCTGGAACTAAAGTCTCAATTTTTTTAAAATTTAGGGCTTTAGCAAGCAAGCCTTTTGATTCGGGTATATCCGTTCCTTTTTCCTGCCTGCCGGCTGACAAGTCAAAAATGATGTACTTTTTTTGGATCTTTGTATCAATAAAATATCTAATTTCTTCACGTACGGGAAGATAAAAAGTTTTGGCGATCATTAATAAAGATCCAATCAATAGAAAGTTTCCGATCGTACGAAGTATAAGAATTTTCAAATAATCAGGCGTTTTTATCCTATTTTTTATATGATGATGGAGTCTGTGGATTTTTGATTTTTGCATGTAATTTTTGTCCTCCTATTCTTACTTTTCGCCTCTTCAGTTCTATTCGGACACGGTAGAACGGGCTTACTCCCCGCCTGTCTGCCATCGCCTAAAAGTGCCGTCAGAAGGAATTGAACCCTCATCTCGCCCTTAGGACGGGCTTGCTCTATCCGTTGAGCTATGACGGCTCGGCACTGGCGG
>CAZPKD010000044.1:0-4868 GCA_964587115.1 uncultured Gammaproteobacteria bacterium
AAATTCATTGAAAAATGAAAATTGTAAATTGAAAATTAATCAATATCTCTACGGTATTATCCAGGGGGCAACCTTTGAAGATCTGCGGAAAAAATCTGCTAAATTTATTGCTTCTCAGCCAGTTGATGGTGTCGCTATTGGTGGGGTTTCGGTAGGCGAGACTAAGAAAGAAATGCGTGATCAGGTAAAGTGGGTGGCTGATTATTTGCCAAAAGATAAGCCGGTTCATTTGTTAGGTGTGGGTCAGTTTGACGATATTATTGATTTAGTTAAATATGGCATTGACACCTTTGATTGTGTTGAACCGACACGATTAGCTCGAATGGGAACAATTTATGAATCTGGACGGGGCCTGTCTCAATTTTTTTCCCGCCAGTGCTCACCTCGTTGCGCGCCTGCCTGCCGGCAGGCAGGCTGTCTGGATCCCTTAAATCTCGACACCCGCCCTCAAGAAATTGACATTAATAAAAATATTTATAAAAACAATCTTGAACCAGTTGATAAAAACTGCCAGTGTTGGGTGTGTCAAAATTTTTCCAAAGCCTACTTACACCACCTCTTTAAACAAAGAGAGATTTTAGGTTACACTTTGGCCACTTACCACAACCTTTTTATTATGGAAAGGTTTATGGAGTTAATTCGTCAAGCCATTGAAAAAAACCAGTTATAATTAATTGATTTTTATGAAAAAAGAAAAAAATATTGGTTCGCTTGAGGTCATCTGTGGACCAATGTTTTCTGGAAAAAGTGAAGAATTAGTAAAAAGACTTCACCGTTTTAAAATTGCCGGACTAAAAACATTAGTATTTAATCACGCTATTGACAAACGTTATGCGACAAACAAAATCGCTTCTCATTCAAAACAAAAATGGCAAGCAATAAGTATCCTAAAGCCAAAGGAAATTTTAACGTATATAAAAAAAAGGATAGATGTGGTTATTGTCGATGAGGCGCAATTTTTTGACGAGTCTTTAATTGAGGTTGTAAATACACTGGTCAAAAAAGGAATAAAAGTGATCGTGGCTGGTCTTGATACTAATTTCCGCGGTGAACCTTTTATAATTATTGCTCATCTTTTAGCCTTAGCTGATGGGGGAGTGGTCAAGTTAAAAGCTGTCTGTACCGTGTGTAAGAAATGGAACGCTACTCGGAGCCAGCGAATTCTTAAAAATGGTCGACCAGCTCCTTATAATGACCCATTAATTAAAGTTGGGGCAGAAGATACCTATCAAGCTCGTTGTCTTAAACACCACCAAGCATCTTGAATTTTCTGCTAAAATATTCTGATATGAATCGTATTGAAGACGCCCGCAAGGCTTTTTTAAACAAAGATAAAACCTCGGCGCAAAAATCTCATACTCAAGAAGTAGTTCATGATTCAATTCATCATAGGGAATTACATGCGACCAGTTTTAATTTGCCGGAAATTATTCTTGGCGCCCAAGATGGCTTGGTTAATGTCTTGGGAGTAATTTTAGGAGTGGCGGCGGCTACCTCCTCAAGCCAAATCGTGATTGTGGCTGGTCTGGCCGCTACTTTTGCGGAAAGTGTTTCCATGGCGGCGGTTGCTTACACATCAAAACTGGCTGAGGCAGATTACTATAAATCAGAATATGATCGGGAAAAATGGGAGATTGAAAATATTCCTCAGGGCGAAAAAGAAGAAATTAGAGCTCTCTACGAAAACTATGGTTTTCGTGGAAAAATTCTTGACGAAATAATTGAAAGGATTACTTCTGATAAAAAAATTTGGCTTGAAGTAATGATGCAGCAAGAGTTGAAACTTGAACCAGTTGAACGTAAAGAAGCATTACCAGCCTCGATAATTGTCGGAGTATCAGCTTTGATTGGATCTTTTATTCCACTTCTGTCCTTTTTCTTTTTGCCAGTCAAACAAAGCATTACATTGTCTTTGGTTGCAACCTCAATTACACTTTTTAGCATTGGTTATTATAAAGCTAAAACAACGACCGGAAAAAATCTTTGGAAGCAGGGGGGAGAAATGATGATTATTGGTATGCTTTCAGCTTTAGTTGGTTATTTTGTCGGGAGTCTATTTAAAGTTAAGACTTATTAAAGGACTCTGTAATAAGCATTAAACTGCTCAAAATCAACCTCTTTTTTTCCTTCGAGTTGAGTTTTTTTGAGGATGAGCTTTCCTTTTACAAAATCTACGTCAGTGATTTTTAGTCTTTTTTCCTGGCCATTAATGTTAACAATCGTCCAAAGGCCGGGCCAGGAATATAGTCCTCGAAATTTATTAAAAATAATTTGTGATAATAATTCACTACTTAAAGCTTCTTTTAAATTATTTAGAGAGATAAAACCGTCATCCTTTTTTAGTAATTGAGTATAGGTGGCCAATTGTTCATTCTGGGGAGTAAATTTTTTTGGAATCTTATTAATAGTTTTTACAAATAATTCATAGGCGAGATCAGTTAATTTATTAATTAGATCGGGTTGGCGTTCAAAAGGGGGTATTTTAAATTTTTTCTGAGCAATGATGGGCCCGGCATCTAATTTTTTTATTAATTTTATAATGGTAACCCCAGTTTCCACGTCACCTCTTATTAAAGGAGTAGCGATTGGGGTGGGACCACGATATTTAGGTAAAAGTGAGGGGTGGATGTTCCAAAAACCTAGTTTAGGTAGAGATAAAAATTCTTCAGGAATTATTTCACCATATGCGTAAACAAGAACTAAGTCTAGTTGGCGCAATAGATTCTGTCTCGAGTTCCCTTCCCGCCAGGGTTCGCTCCGATCACAGTATCGGAGCTCCACGCTGTCGGGATCCCTCTCCCTCGCGCCACCTATTGCGCTAAAAACTCTTAGATTGTATTTTTCAGCGATTGTTTTCACCGGACAGGGAGTAATAATTTGTTCACGACCAGCTGGTTTATCGGGTTGGGTAACGACGAACTTTATTTCTAAAGGAAGATTTTTATCAAGAAGAAGTTTCTTTAAAAAAACAGCACTAAAGTCAGGACTGCCAAAATAAGCAAGAGATAGTTTTTTCATTTTTAAATCGCTCGATAACGAAAATTTATTGCTCCGTGGCTGTGCTCGTTCCTGCGCACCTGCCTGCCGGCAGGCAGGTGCGCCAAGTCGCATAAATTTTGTTATCTTTGCTTTATTATTATCATCAGTATCAATTACTAGAAAACTCTAAACTTTTTTCAAACAATGGGTAAAGATTTTTTTCTATGGTGACTTCAATATTTTTTAAATTTATTGAGTTTTTGAGGCTAAACCTATACAAAAACTCCTGATCATTATGGCTAATTTCGACAATCATTTTTTTATTTTTAAGGATAATTTCTTCAGTGGCAATCTTTGTCTCAGCTACCATTGGAGAAATATTTTTTTTAGTACAGTCAATTTTTATTTTTAATTTTTTATCTTGGAAAAACTCAGCTGTGTCAGTCGCATCTTTATCTAAACTTAGTGTATCGGGGTAGAGAAAACTTAGACCGCAGACATTGTTTGAATAAGGTTTGAAACCAATTGGTGGCGGAGTGGGGGTTTTTGCGGGAGTAAGACTGATTACATAGTCAATGGTTTTGTTGGTTTTTTCAACTTTCTGACCGTATCTAACTCCTAAAATAAAAAATAAGACGATCACTAAAATAGCAATAAAAATATACGGACCGATCTTATTTTTATTCATGTTTTTATTTTATCATTTAACGAAAGATATTTTTGATTACTTCTTCAATTCGTTCTTCTTCTATGGTTAGATCAGAGAATGACAGATTGTCATTGATAATATGAATCTTCTCCGGCAACTCGTCTTTTTTTATCTTTAATACTACCCGAGGAAAGTTATAGGAAATAATTTCACCCAAGGAACTTAAAACCCGACGATTTATTTCTTCTTCGAGAATAATAGTCACAAACTTAGTGTGTGAATATTTGGTAAAGACCTGCTTCATTGATCCGTCGTAGATAATCTTTCCTTTATTGATCATGATTAATCTTTGGGCCATTCTCTTAACATCTTCCAAATAGTGGCTAGTAAGGATGATGGTTGTCTTTAACTCTTTTTGGAACTGTTTAATAAAGTTGCGGACGGTTTCTTGGGAAAAGACATCCAAACCAATGGTTGGTTCATCGAGAAAGATAATTTTTGGTCGGTGGAGCAGAGCCGCAATCAATTCCATTTTCATTCGTTCACCCAAGGAAAGAGTTTTAACCGGTTGATCAATTAGTTTTTGACAGTTTAAGAGAGATGATAATTCGTTAACAGTCTTCTTAAAAACAGGATCGGGAACCTCATATATTTCCTGATTTAGTTTAAAGCTATCTATGGCGGATAGATCCCAGATCAGTTGATTACGTTGACCCATAACAAAGGAGATTTGTTTTAGAAACCCGGATTTTTTTTCAAAGGGAACATAACCCAGAACCTTGATATCGCCGGCAGTGGGAAAAAGTATTCCAGATAAAATTTTTAGAGTGGTGGTTTTCCCAGCCCCATTTGGGCCAATAAAGCCAACCAGCTCATTATTACCGATTTCAAAAGAGATTTTATCTAGAGCGATCGTTTCTTTGTATTTCCGGAAAAACAGATCAGCCAAAAAATTATCTTGGCGCTGGTGTGATCTGTAAACCTTGGTTAGATTTTTGACTGAAATCATAGATTAAATCACAATATACAAATTACAAATCACAAACAATATTCAAATTACAGTTATTAAATATTTTAAACGTTTAATAGTTGTTTATTGTGATTTATTTGGAACTTGTAATTTGGAATTTGTAATTTTCTGATTATCCTCCATAACTCTGGTATCTTTTCAGGGCGATTTTCCAAACCCAAAGCGATAATAATAATAACCCGGCTGCAAAGATAAGTCCATAGACAAACA
>CAZPKD010000045.1:0-1071 GCA_964587115.1 uncultured Gammaproteobacteria bacterium
AAACATCAATTCAATCACCAATATCAAAAATCAAAACTTAAAGACCTGCCGGCAGGCAAGATCAAAGCCAAGTTTAAAGTTCAAGGCCAAACTGTTTTAAAGCTTTGCGCTTGTTTTTGATATTTGATCTTTGAACTTTGAGATTTTCTTATGGTTTGTAATTTGTAATTTAAATTTTTTAATAAGGTGAAGTGGATGATAATGGATTCTGCCTTCGGCAATGTAGATTCCCAAGAAAACGAGAATGGTACCGATAAAAAAGTAAACTGTCGGGTATTCGTGAAGTAGGGGAATAGCAATGACTACGGCAATCACAGGATCAATATAGGTAAACAGACCGACTTCTTGAGCGGGGATTTTTGTCATGGCGTAGTAGTAAAGATAATAAGCCATCGCTGAGGAAAAAAGAACCCCAAAAAGAATTCCCACCAAGCCAGCGGCATTAATTTGGAAAATATTCCAAGTGCGCAACTCCACTAACATAAACGGCAAAAACATTATTGAAGATATAAAAAAAGACAAAAAACTAACCACATAAGGATTGATTTTTTTCATTAAATCTTTATCAATGATAGTGCTGGCAACCGACCCGATTGTTGCCATCATAAAAAAGATGTTTCCCTCTATTTGGCCACAAACAATCTGTTTACCATCGAGAAAGATTGGGGAAAGGATAACTACCAACACTCCCAAAAGGGAAATAATCATTCCAAAAAAAACTTTCCTTCGTGGTTTTTCTTTAAGAAAAATTACCGAAAGGATATATAAGAAGACCGGTCCGGAAGAAGCAATTATCGGAGCGTTAATACTCTCTGTTTTTTGCAACCCTAGGAAAAAGAAGGTAATGTTAATAAAAATACCAAAAAAACCCACTAAAAAAATTTCCAGAAGCCGTCTTTTTGATAAGTTTTGCCATTTGTTTAAAGCTGTCGGTAAAAAAATCATTGAGGCAAAAAAGAATCTTATGAAGGCAAGGGTAAAAGGCGGAATATTTTCCAAGGCAAATTTAAAAATAGGCGAAGCCGCTCCCCAAATCATATTGGCGATAATCAAAGCTGAAATTGGGTTCAT
>CAZPKD010000045.1:1171-4827 GCA_964587115.1 uncultured Gammaproteobacteria bacterium
GCGAAGCCGCTCCCCAAATCATATTGGCGATAATCAAAGCTGAAATTGGGTTCATCGAAAAATTTTAAATTATTAATTTTAAATTTTAAATCAAATTCTAATTTAAAAGTTTAAATTTTAAAAATTAAGACTTAAACCTGCCTGCCGGCAGGCAGGAATTGATTCTAAATTTGTAATTGAAAATTAAAAATTATCTGCGCGTTTTCTGATTAAGATAGACTATCAGCTCTCCAATAATTCCAGTCATGACTATTTGTATTCCAACAATCATTAATAATATCGTCAACTGTAGTATGGGGCGACGATAGAGAAGAACACCAAAAAAAATCCTTTCAAAGGATAAATAAAAAGCAACTAAAAAACCAATGATAAAGAACAAACCGCCAATCGGTCCAAAAAAATGCAGGGGGCTCTCGGCAAATTTAAAAATAAAATAGGCGGTTAGAGTATCAAATATTCCGAATAAAAGTTTATTAGCACCAAACTTAGATTTACCAAATTGGCGCGGCCGGTTGGTTACCCTCACTTCGTCTACTTTATAACCTTTTAAGAAAACCGACAAAGGTAAAAATCTAAAATTATTTCCATAAAAAATAAAACCATCTACTGCCTCTTTCTTAAAGGCTTTAAAACCACAGTTAATATCAGTATAAGGAGACTTTAAAAATTTTTGCAAGAAAAGTTTGGCTAAATTTGAATAAAGTTTAACAATAAAATTATCCTGTCGTTCAGTCCTAATCCCGTTAACAAAATCGATCCCATCTTCAATCCGACTCAAAAAATTTTTTATATCTGAAGGATCATCCTGAAGGTCGCCGTCCATAAAAACAATAATTTCTCCGCGAGCTTTTTTTAGTCCGGTCGCCAGCGCTTGACCTTTACCAAGTCTTTTTTTATGAATCAGCAAGTCAACCTTATCATGACTTGTTGATAGTTTATAGTCATCAGTCGACCCATCATCAACCAATATTACTTCATATTCTTTGTTTAGTTTAGTCAGTTCTGTTTTGATCTCTTTCAGGAGAATTGGTAGATTTTTAGCCTCATTATAAAAAGGAACAATAATTGAGATCATATTTTTTTATAAACTTCTATATCTTCGCCATCGTAATAAATCATCTTAAAGCTCTTGTCTTGTTTAAGATATTTATAAAACTTTACTGGCAAATTATCATTTTTCAAAGAACCAATCTCGTCTTTATTTATAATAACATAATTGGCCTCTTTATAGGCTCCGGCTTTTGCTTTGATAATATCATCTTCAGTATACCCCATCTCATAAAAAGCCGGATCGTATAAAAAACTGATATAGTATCTTCTTTGAGTAAAGTAGGGAGCTATTCCTGGAGTGGTGGAAACTTTAATATTGTCGTCTTTCAGATTTTTTTTCCATAAATTGATCGATTCTATTTTCTTTTTTGAAGGAAGCGGTAAAGACATCGGTTGTTTAACAAAAAAAGCCGGTATGGGATTATATAAATATAACGACCTAATATTTAAACTAATAAATAGAATGAAAACTATGGCCCTTATAAATTTATTTTTAACTATCTTGTTAAAGTTTTTATATCCCAAAATCAGACTATAAAAAATTATCGGAACAATCAAAGAATTGTATTGATAATATATCGCTCTCATATTGGCATTTGAGCTAAAAATGTTGATCGCCCATTCTGGAACGGCGATTAAAAATGTTAAGGGCGAAAACAGACTATAGAACGTCGGTAAAATCATCCTTGACGCGTAGTTTAATGTGTCTTTACTGAAAAGATAAACTAGTGTTAACCTGGGGTGACGAAAAATATTAAAGATAACTTTTGTGGGTTGATCACCAAGACTGGTGAAATACTTAAGGGCAAAGTGGGTTTCTTTACGAAAATAGGGAATAATAAAATAAACTGAAAAGATAAAAGCACTAATCCCTAAAAGCGCCGTAATTAAACCAATCTTCTTCTGTTTTTTTAGAATCAAATACAAACCATATAAAAAAACCACCAACCCAACATGTTCTTTAGTTAGAAGAGCTAAAATAATAAAAATAAAAAAAGGGGTATCTCTTTTAGTCAAGTTAAAATAGATGGCAAAAAGAAGAAGAGGAGTGGCCATAGTAACCGCATGAAAATCAAATAAATTGGCTCTTTGAACCGGAAAATATAAAAGATAAAGTCCGGCAAACAACAAAGACAGTTTATTGTCTTTTAAAATTTTTTCAGAAATTAAATAAACCGCCAGTGCCCCTAGACCAAATAATATTGTCTGACTAATTAGTAAAATCTCAGGAGCTGGATATATTTTATAGATTGGGGCAAAAATTGCTAAAATTGGGTCAAAATGAATCGCCATTCTGTTGGCATTTTTTTTTAGCTCCTGATTACTCATTTCAAGAAAATGGCCTTTTGAAGTGTTGTACACTACCTGATCCATAATCCCCAAATCATAGTAATGTGTATGCAACGTCTGATGTCTTTTTACACTAAGGTAAGAAAAAATAACAATATAAAAGGTGATAAAAATTCCAAGCAATATTTTTGGTAGGTTTTTTTTCATCAGTCAATAATTTTATAATAATCCGCTGAATTACAGCTGAAATTACTTGTTACCAGGATGAAACCTTTCATGGACTTCTCTTAATCTGGGATTGCTAACGTGGGTATAAACTTGAGTCGTGGCAATATTTTTATGGCCAAGCATTTCCTGAACTGCTCGTAGATCAGCCCCGTTATTAAGAAGTTCCGTGGCAAAGGAGTGTCTTAAAGCATGTGGGCCTATCCTGATCAAAATTCCGGCTTTCCGGCGATATTTATCAATCATTCGCTCAATCGACCTGGTTGACAAACGGTTTTTTTCATCGGTTAGACCTTCTTTTGATTTAGGGCCTGAATATCTGATAAAAAGCGGGCGATAGGGATCATCACGAGCGGCTAAATATTTTTGTAACCAATCAATGGCTTTTTTGGAAAGAAAAACTAATCTTACTTTGCGCCCTTTACCAACGACGCTAAACTCTCCTTGTTTTAAGTTAATATCTTCTTTGTTTAAGGAAACCAGCTCGGAAACACGTAATCCCGTAGAGAAAAGGACTTCCAGAATCGTCCTATCACGTATTCCCATGATGTCTTTAGCATCGACAGCAAAGAATAATCTCCTTAGTTCTAGCTCGTTTAAGTGTTTTATTTGTCGATCGCCTGACTTTCCCAAATCAATCATCTCAGGTGAGATTACTTTAAAACCCTGTTTTATCAGGTAGCGGAATAGCGACCGAAGTGCTACCAGGAAATAATTTTGGGTTTGGCGCTTCAGTTCGCCCTTATAAGCATTTTTATACTGGTGAGAAAGGTAAAGCCGAAAATCCCTGATTATTTTTTCGTCAACCTTTTCCACGGGGAACTGATTAACTTTAGAGCTTTTGAATAACCACTCCTGAAAAAAAAGTAGATAATAACTATACATCTTGACGGTTTTGAGGGAAAGGTTCTTATCAAGCTCACAGTATTCCAAAAACCTTAAGATGGCGTCTTTGATGTCCATGTCTTAATATTAAACGACGTCAAGGAAAAAATCAAGAAATATAGTATTGTATAATATATTCAAGCCGAGGTGACGGAATGTTCAACTGAGAGTTTCCGTCACGAAGTGCGGATTACTCTCAGTTAATC
>CAZPKD010000046.1:0-4823 GCA_964587115.1 uncultured Gammaproteobacteria bacterium
GATGGGTTTTTCTTTAAAAATAAAAAAGTAGCGATCGTCGGTGGTGGAGACAAGGCTTTTGAAGAAGCTCTAACTTTAACTAAGTTTGCAGAAAAAGTTTATATAATCAACAGACGTGATCAGTGTAAGGCGTCGAAAATAATGCAGGATAGAGTCAACACTAATAAAAAAATTAAGATTATCCTAAATGAGACAGTCGAAGACATTATTGGTCAACAAAAGGTTGAGGCGGTTAAGTTAAAAAATCAAACTCTTGCCGTTGACGGTGTATTTGTCGCCATTGGTCATCGGCCGGACACGGAATTGTTTCTTAACCAAGTTAAGTTAGACAAAAAAGGCTATATTCTTACTAACCATTATATGTCTTCTATCCCGGGAATCTTTGCAGCCGGGGACTGTGTTGATCATCTTTATCAACAGGCAAGCTATGCTATGGGTATGGGCGTTGGGGCAGCCCTTGAGGCAGAAAGATGGCTCGCTGGCCAAAATAATACAACCTCGTAGGTTGTATGAGGCTCGACATCTTCGGATTTGGTAAAATATTACTTACCTTTATGCAAGAATTAAATGAATTTCTTATTTTCATCAAGAACTATCTCAAAGCCAGGATAATGGGGTATGCCCATAGTTTTGAAAAGGTTAAAGATGTGATTGTTGCTTTCTTAATTGTAAAAAGAGGGAAATACTCTCAGTCCTTTTTGAACACCTCATTTTTTTTATTGGTAGCCTCTGCTTTAATTGGTGGACCAATTATTGCCGAGAACAGTCCCTTTTTAGGCGATTTGAGTCAGAATCAAAAAGCGACTCAGGCGGCGATTGTTTCCTATAATCCCTATGGTAACTCTCTTTCAACCGTAGTTTCTGCCAAACCAAGAGATAGTGTCGTTGATTATCAGGTCGTCGGTGGTGATACCTTAGCCTCAATCGCTAAAAAATTCGATGTTTCGGTAGATTCAATCAAATGGGCAAGTAATATAAAAACCGACGTCATTAAACCAGGCCAAAGTCTGAAAGTTCCTCCGGTAACGGGTGTAGTTTATAAGGTCGGTTCGGGCGACACAATCTACTCGATTGCTAAAAAGTTTAAAACTGATGCTCAGAAAATTCTAAACTTTCCCTTCAACGACTTTGCTGATTTAGACACCTTTGCCTTAAGTTCGGGACAAACTTTGTACGTGCCTGACGGTATTCTTGAAGAAGAACAACCAAAATATACCACATCACAGTATTATGCCCAGGCGCAGGCCGGCGTGCGTGGTTCGTCAAATTTTATCTGGCCAACTTCAGGCATGATTACTCAGTATCCGGTTTGGTACCACATGGCTCTTGATATTGCCAATCCAGGGGCGCCGCCAGTTTTAGCCAGCGATACAGGGACGGTAACCTACTCTGGCTGTTTATCCTATGGTTATGGTTGCCACATTATTATTGACCACGGTAACGGTTACCAAACTCTTTATGGTCACATGTCTAGTTTGATTGCTTCGGCCGGGCAGGTAGTTTCTCAAGGGCAGACAATTGGTATTATGGGTTCAACGGGAATGTCAAGTGGTACTCATCTTCATTTTGAAATCCGTTCTGGAGGAGCACTACAAAATCCGCTCAGTTATCTTAAGTAAAAAAATAGAAGTTAGAAATTGGAAAATGGGTATGGAAACGAGTTAAGAAGCTTGAAAGTAGAAGTTAAAATAAAATCTATATTCTTATTTCTACTTTCCTAACCCGCCTCTAAGCCCATCTTCTAATCTCTAATTCTCCCAGTTTTCATTTTTTACTTTGCTTCTGGCGAAGCTTCTTCTGGCAACTTAATCTTCGGTTCAAGCGATGTTGCTGGCGTCGGCAGAACTAATTGTTCTTCTGTTTTTTTTGAACTAGTCGTTTCTTCGGTGGTGGTCGGTATTTTTGCTTTAAATTCAGCCAAGTCTTTGACCGCCTTATCATAATCAGACTTTGAAGTTTTTTGGTCAATTAAACTAATGGCATTTTCCATGGCATTAACGGCTCTTTGATAATCTTCTTTCTTAAACGATGACCAGGCGAGATTGTAATAAGCATTGGCCCAATTGGGTTTTAAAGACGCCGCTTGTTCAAACATTCTTATCGCCTCATCAAAGTTATTTTGGGCATAGTAAACCCCCCCCAGATTTAATCGATAAGTGGGGTTTTGCGGATCTGTTTGTATTGCTCTTAAATATGAAGAAATTGTCCAAACATCAGCTTCCTGAGCAACATTAACAATATTACGATAGATTATGGCTAAATTCTCCCAGTTGTTGTTTTTTAACGGATTAAGATTAACGGCGTCTTTTGCTTCAGAAATCGCGGCTTGAATTGCCTGGGCAATATTGGAACGGTCTTGATCGGTTAATTTTTCACCTTTAGTAGCAAGATTACTGGCAAGAAGCAAATTAGTTTGGCTGAAACTAATTCTAAAACTTTCAACATATGGGTTTAAGATGATTGCCTGACGTTGATTTTCATAAACTTCACGAGCGCTATTTTTTGTGTAACCATCAATAGATTTTTTGAAATATATTTCTGATAAATAAGTTCGGCCCAAAAAATAACTGAGAAAGCCGACTATTAAGAAGATAACTACCGTTAGACCTATATAAACTGGAGCTAACTTACTTAAATCAAAAGTCTGTATTGGTTCGTCATTAAGTTGGGCAATCAGACCAATGACAAAAAATAATAAAAAGAAAACCGGTAAAGATGGTGGAAAAAACAGAATAATTAACAAAAGATAAATTACAATCGGCAATATCTGCTTAGGTTTTTTAAGGGCTTCTCGAAAAAGATTAATTAATAAAAGCAGAATGGCAATTAAACCAAAGACACCAGTTTCAGTAAAGACATGTAGTAGGGCTGATCGGCTGACAGTAAACGAGTTGATTTGCCAAAGATTAGAAGTGTTATAGGCAACATCTTTTACTTGGGAAAAGATGATAGAAAAGTTGTCAACCCCGATCCCGAAAAAAGACGTTAAAGGATTTTTTAAGATTTCAACATTAGCAAACCAGGACAACCTATATGGTGGTAATAATAGTTGATTGGTTGGTTTAAAAAGATTAATTATGGTTAATACAAGGCCAGTCAGACTAAATCCTAAAACAATGAAATCAAAAACCGTCTTTTTTTTGCTTGAAAAAAGATCACTAGCGATAAAAACAACTAAAAAGCCAAGGAAGATGGCCAGGTCAAGCAACCCCCCCATTGTCGAAAAAACCGGATTTTTCAAGAATTGTAAGCCGGTGGGTAAATTGACCGATTTAAAAGGAGAGAAGAAAAAAACAATGGTTATTAAAGAGAGAATTAAGCTGGAAAGGTAAAACGTAAAACGTAAAGCTCGAGTGGTTTTTTGTCTGGAAAAGTAAAAATAAAAAATCGTCAGGCCGACAAGCATGGCTAAACCAAAGTTTGGACAAAGGAGGGCTTGAATCTTATTAGTCGAAGTAATAATGGTTGAGATAGCGGTAGTAAGCAACAACAAAATAACCAAGGTGTCAAAAGACTTTTTCTGCCAGACAATTTTCTTTTTAAAAATTAATTCTATTGCAGTTGTTATTAGTAGTAACAATCCCGCCAGCAATAATAAATAAAATTTATTAGAGATAAAAAATTCCTGAGTGGTGGAAAGGAAAAATAAGGGAAAGAGAAAGATTAGTGCCGAAATGATAAATTTTTTCATAGAGTTAACATAATAAAATTTTTAATAATAAAATTCAACTTAATCTTTAATACACTCTATTTTGCAACTGCCAGCATCAGTATATAAAGGTAATCCTGCAGAATAATACGGCATGGCCTTACATTCAGCATATGTTCCGCAAATATTACAGTTAGGATCGACATATAAGGCTGTTTTGAGACTACAAAGGTTGTTATTATTCTCAAGTCCGATGTTAGTACTAGGGTAACCGAAGTTGTAAATTAAACTAGTTTGTGGACCGCAACCGGCTTGACAACCAACCTCAGCAATCGCCGGATCGGTTGAATTAGACAACTCAGTATAAATCCTAAACCATTGAGGACATTGACCGTTATTGGTGCAGTCAAAATCATATAAATATTTTTTTTGCGGATATTGAGGATCACAAGCTATTGCATTAATATAAGGACTAAGGCTTTTTTGGGGTGTCTGTTTGCCACAAATATGACAACTACAAGCCTGTTTGCCGTTACTGTCAATCCTTGGGTTAGGACTGTTGGTGGTGGCATCATAACAGATTTCGGTGGCTTTTGGATAACAATTTTTATCATTATAGTAGTCTTCAAGAACTTTACGCAAAGTGTCTAACTCTTTTTTTCTCTTACTGTCCCAGGATTTACCAATCTGTTGCATGGGGTTAAATAGAATAAAAAAAGCGACAACCAAAACTGCCAAAATACCAACGATTACTAAAAGTTCCATCATGGTCATAGAGCGAGCAGATCCTAGATGATAGATCCTAGACGATAGACGTTTTGTTTTCATAACTTCATTATCCTATAACTTGTAATAAATTCAAATGACAAACATCAATTCAATTACCAATATCAAAAATCAAAACTCAAAGACCTGCCTGCCGGCAGGCAAGGTCAAAGTCAAGTTCAAAGTGTAAAACCAGATATTATATCTTTGAGCTTTACACTTGTTTTTGATATTTGACATTTGAACTTTGAGCTTTAATTGATAATCAGCCAGTTAAATTTAACCTCATCTGCCACTGTTTGATCGGCAACAATTTTAAAATATGGTCGACAGTGATCTGTCGTATCAACACTACACGATTCTTTTTTAACGACCGTGAGTAAATTATTCTGCGGATTGTTGGTTGGAG
>CAZPKD010000047.1:0-4725 GCA_964587115.1 uncultured Gammaproteobacteria bacterium
GCGTCAAAGCCGCGATTATAGTCATACTTGATGGTATTGTTTAACTGAAGACATACTATAGCAATAAACAGGAAAAAAAATAAATATTTATAGGATCGCATAGTTATTGAGTACAGTTATATCAAAAATCAAATATCAAATCTCAAAAACAAGCGTAAAGCTTAAAGACTTATAATCGGTTTTAAACTTTGAACTTGGTTTTGACCTTGCCTGCCGGCAGGTCTTTAAGTTTTGATTTTTGATGTTGGTGATTGAATTGATGTTTGATGTTTGTCATTTGAATTTAATTAATAACTATGAAATCACATCCCGAATATCAATATTTAAATCTTCTTCAGGATATTCTTGACCATGGGGTAAAAAAAATCGATCGGGGAACGGGAGTGGCCTCATACAGCATTTTTGGTCGCCAAATTCGTTTTGATCTGTCAAAAAACTTTCCTCTTTTAACCACAAAAAAAGTTTATTGGAAAGGTCTTTTGCACGAGCTTTATTGGTTTATGTCTGGTCAGACCAATATTGAATATCTGGTAAAGAACAATGTTCATATCTGGGATGATTATCCATATAAAATTTACCTAAAAAAGAGCAGGGTTAAAAAAATCATCTCTAAAGAAGAATTTATTGAGAGGGTTAATCAAGATCATAAATTTGCAAAAAAATGGGGAGAGCTCCCAAAAATTTATGGTGAACTTTGGCGTCATTGGCCAACGCGCACAAAAAAAACCATTGATCAATTAAGATGGGCGATAAACGAAATTATTGAAGATCCAGGCTGTCATAACGCCCTTGTTAGCTCATGGAATCCAGAATATCTTTATACCATGGCGGCCAAAAAAGACACCTCTTATTTTCCTATTTGTCACAATCTATATCAAATAAATATAATTGAGGGGCGGGTTTGTCTTCAACTTTATCAACGAAGTTGTGATGTTTTTTTAGGAGTTCCTTTTAACATCGGTAGTTATGCTCTTTTAGCCATGATTATTGCTCAGGTAACCGGTTATAAACCAGGTGAATTTATTCATACTTTTGGTGATATCCACATCTATGAAAATCATATTGATCAGGTAAAGGAACAGTTAAAAAGAACTCCAAGACCATTTCCCAAAATAAGATTTACTAAAAATATTAGCGATATTGATCAATTCAAACCCGATCAAGTTGAGCTTGTCGATTATGATCCTTATCCACCAATAAAAGCATCGCTCACGGTAGCGGGGGGTTTTTTTGAAAAAAAACAAAAATGAAAATCAATATAATTGCCGCAATTGGACCGAATCGAGAATTAGGAAAAGATAATAAACTTCTTTGGCATATTTCAGAGGATCTAAAAAGATTCAAAGATTTAACCATGGGAAAAGTGGTCATAATGGGACGGAAAACCTACGAATCTTTGAAAAAACCCCTATCAAACCGAATAAACATTATTATCACACGAAATCAAAATTATAAAATTGACAAGTGTTTAGTGGTTAACTCATTAGAAGAAGCGATGGAGAAATCAAAAACTAGTGGCGAGGCCTTCATTATTGGTGGTGGAGAGATTTATAAACAAGCGCTTCCTTATGCTCAAAAATTATACTTGACCATTGTCGAGGGTCAGTTTGAAGCCGATACTTTTTTCCCCGACTACTCAGAGTTCAAAAAAATTGTTTTCCAGAGAAAAGGTGAATCGAACGGATATAAATACACCTTCTTAGAACTGGTGAGGTAATTTTCAATTACCAATTTTCAACTTCCAATGAAGAACCAATGATCAATTTACAATTGGATTAATTGACAATTGTAAATTTAATGGTAATTGGTCCTTGAAAATTGAAAATTTTTGTCGTTGACTTTTTATGTTGTCTCATTTACCCTATTATCATATGAAAAATTCTAGTCCCCAGAAAACCGATCTTAAAGGATCGTTTAACAAAATAGAAGCGCTTTGCGACGAATATCTGGTCAAAAAAGCTCCCTATACATTACCGACCAATGTTAAGGAAATTCTTGTCAAACTATCACCTTATTTTGCCATTATTGGGGTGGTTTTTGGTATCCCGTCGATTTTAGCTCTTTTTGGTCTGGGAACATTTTTAGTTCCAATGGGGACAATTGGCGGCCTGGTCTCCGGAAGACCGTTTTTGGGCTTTGGATATATATTGGCGACAGTTATTTTAGCAGTTAATATTGTTATCGAGGCCATCGCCATCCCCGGCCTTTTTTCAAGATCAAAAAAAGCTTGGAGACTAATGTATTATGCTTCTTTGATTAATATCGTTCATGAATTAATTACCTTTAATTTGGGAGGAATGATTATTGGCGGATTGATTTCTTTGTATTTTATTTTTCAGGTAAAAGAATACTATAAAAAATAAGTTATAAAGTTCGTTCCTCCTTCGCGTAAAGCTACGGAGGACAAGCAAGTTCATCGAGTTCGTCAAGTGATTAACATCTTAGATTACGATTATTTATTGCCGAAAAACCTAATTGCTCAGGTACCATCGGTTCCACGCGATCATTCACGCTTATTTATCTACAACACCCAGACAGATGAGATCGTTTTTGATTGTTTTTATAACTTAGTTGAGCACCTGCCAAAAAAGTCTTTTTTAGTTTTAAATAATACTCGTGTATTGCCAGCTCGTCTTTGGCTTAAAAAATCAAATGGTGGTAAGGTGCTGGTTTTACTTCTCATAAACGAATTAAAAACAGAAAACATAGTTAAATCCATGGTTGACCGAAAGGTTAATGTCGGCGATAAACTTTTTATTGATAATATTCATTATTTTACTGTTATTGGCCAAGAAGAAAAAATATTTTTTCTAAAATTCGACTTTCCCGGCCTTTCGGCGGGCGAGTCAAAAAAATGGCTCTTGACAAAACTTCAGAAGGTTGGAAAGACCCCAGTACCTCTTTATCTTCGTAAAAACCCACTATCAGAAGAACAGTTAAGAGTCAAATATCAGACGGTCTTTTATAAAAAGGGTGAGTCGGTCGCAGCGCCGACCGCTTCTTTGCATTTTACGGACAGAGTTTTGAAAAAGTTAAAAAACAGAGGCATAGAAAAATATGAAGTTACTTTAAATGTTGGTTTGGGAACTTTTGCGCCAATCGATAAAAAAAATCTAATAACAAAAAAACTTCATGAAGAGTTTTTTGAGATAGATGATACCTCACTTCAATGTATTAAAACATTGAAGTCGGAGGGAAAAAGTTTGGTAGCGGTGGGAACAACCGTTGTAAGAACGTTAGAATCTTACGCAAATTACAAATTACAAACCTCAAATCCACAAGAAAAATCCTGCCTGCCGGCAGGCAGGTCAAATAGCAAAATTCAAAAAACCGACTTGTTTATTTTTCCTCCATATAATTTTAAGATGACCGACATTTTGATTACTAATTTTCACCTGCCTAAAAGTTCTTTAATGATGTTGGTAGAAGCGTTTTTAGAGGATAAGTATAAAAAAGCCCCGCCTTCGCTAAGGCTTCGGCGGGCGAAACAAAAAACCCTGGTTGAACTTTATCAAATCGCCATAAAAAACCACTTTCGTTTTTACTCTTTTGGTGATGCTATGTTAATAATCTAGACTGTTGATATAATAAAATCTGTGAAAAAGTTCTTTCAGGTTTTAGAAAAATCCAAAAAATCACAGGCACGTTTGGGGAAGATACAGACAGAACATGGGGTAATAAAAACCCCCGCCTTTGTTCCCGTGGCGACTAAAGGAACTGTAAAATCTTTAACCCCAAAACAGATTAAAGAGATTGGTGTCCAAGTGTCATTTGTTAATACCTATCATTTAGTGACTTATCCAGGAGTAGATATAATTGAAAAGTCGGGTGGAATTCATCAAATGGCAAAATTAGACTATCCTCTAATGTCTGACTCAGGCGGTTTTCAGGTATTTTCACTCGCAAAACAAAATCACAAATCACAAACCTCAAATCCACAAGAAAAATCCTGCCTGCCGGCAGGCAGGTCAAATAGCAAAATTCAAAAAACCGACTTGTTTATTTTTCCTCCATATAATTTTAAGATGACCGACATTTTGATTACTAATTTTCACCTGCCTAAAAGTTCTTTAATGATGTTGGTAGAAGCGTTTTTAGAGGATAAGTATAAAAAAGCCCCGCCTTCGCTAAGGCTTCGGCGGGCGAAACAAAAAACCCTGGTTGAACTTTATCAAATCGCCATAAAAAACCACTTTCGTTTTTACTCTTTTGGTGATGCTATGTTAATAATCTAGACTGTTGATATAATAAAATCTGTGAAAAAGTTCTTTCAGGTTTTAGAAAAATCCAAAAAATCACAGGCACGTTTGGGGAAGATACAGACAGAACATGGGGTAATAAAAACCCCCGCCTTTGTTCCCGTGGCGACTAAAGGAACTGTAAAATCTTTAACCCCAAAACAGATTAAAGAGATTGGTGTCCAAGTGTCATTTGTTAATACCTATCATTTAGTGACTTATCCAGGAGTAGATATAATTGAAAAGTCGGGTGGAATTCATCAAATGGCAAAATTAGACTATCCTCTAATGTCTGACTCAGGCGGTTTTCAGGTATTTTCTTTAGCAAAAAATACTCGTAAAGCCAGTATTCGCGGGGACGAACAACCTTTGGTTATAAAAATTGACGAAAATGGGGTAATTTTTAGATCAACCTATGACGGAAAAACGATTGAGTTTACGCCGGAGAAATCGATGGAGTATCAGAGAAAAATCGGGGCGGATTTAA
>CAZPKD010000048.1:0-4721 GCA_964587115.1 uncultured Gammaproteobacteria bacterium
TTATATGTATATTTGATTTAATTATTCAATTAAATAATATTTTTTCAATCACTATATAAAAACATAATTGTTAATAGAAAAATTCCTGCCAATATTCCTATTAATGAGTTTATTAAAAAAGCCTTAGAGTTAATAACGCCTAAAAAGACAGATGAAAAACTATTAACCATAACAATTACTAAAATACTGGAAGCAAATGAAAAAGCTGTTGATGAGTTTAAAAAAGGAAAGCAAAATGCGATAATGTTTTTGGTTGGCCAGGTAATGAGGGAAATGAAAGGCCAAGCTGACGCCAAAATGGTTATGACCAAGATAAGAAAGATGATATCCTAATTTTCAATTATAAATTTAAAATTTTAAATCAATTTTTAAGCTTTAATTTTTAATATTTAAACATTTAAAATTAGAATTTGATTTCAAATTAAAAATTTCAAATTTAAAATTATCTAAATTATGTCCTTTGTCCATCTTCACGTTCATACTGAGTACTCGCTTCTGGATGGTATGTGCCGGATTGACGATCTTTTTCGTAAAGTAAAAGAGCTGGGTATGGATACGGTTGCTATTACTGATCACGGAGCTCTTTATGGAGCTTTTAAATTTTTTGTTAAAGCCAAGGAGTATGGTATTAAACCGATTATTGGCGTCGAAGTTTATAAAGCGAAAAAATCTAGATTTGATAAACAACCAGGAATAGAACGCGACCAATTTCATTTAGTCTTACTAGCCAAAGACCTCGAAGGCTATCATAATCTTTTGAAGATTGTTACCGCCGCCAATCTTGATGGTTATTATTACAAACCAAGAGTTGATTTTGAAATTCTAGAAAAATATAAAAAGGGAATTATTGCCTTATCTGCCTGTTTAAATGGTGAAATTGCCAACGCTTTATTAAATGACCAGGTTATCCAAGCAGAAAAACTACTAGAAAAATACCTCTCAATCTACGGGAAAGATTTTTATCTGGAACTGCAACGTCATCCTAAGGTTGAAGAATTAACCAAGGTTAACAATGAACTTATAAAACTATCGAGAAAGTTTGGTGTTCCTTTAGTAGCCACCAATGATGTCCATTATTTAAACGCCGACGATGCCTATGCTCAAGAAATTTTACTTTGTATCGGTACTCAACGAGTTATTTTTGAAAAAAACCGTCCCTTATCAATGTTTGATGTCCCTGACTACTATTTAAAATCTCCTCAAGAAATGAAAGGAAGTTTCTTAGACATACCAGAGGCAATAGAAAATACCGAGAAAATTGCCAAACAGTGTAATCTTGAAATCCCTTATGGGAAATGGGTTCTCCCAAAATTTGAAACCCCAAAAGGCGAGTCGGCCGATGATTACTTAAAAGAATTAATAAATCAAAAAATCGATCGAGTAACAAAAAATTACCCTAAAGAGGTCGTTGATAAAAGAATTGACTATGAACTAGACATTCTCTCAAAAAAGGGTTATTCAACCTATTTTCTAATCGTCCAGGATTTTGTCAACTGGGCCAAGCAAAATCATGTTGGAGTTGGTCCTGGAAGAGGTTCCGTGGCTGGTTCTTTGGTCGCCTATATTTTAAGGATTACTGATATTAATCCACTTGAATATAACTTACCGTTTGAAAGATTTTTAAATCCTGAAAGACCAACGCCGCCAGATATCGACATTGATTTTGCTGATATAAAAAGAGATGAAGTTCTAAAATACGTTGCCAAAAAATACGGCGAAGATAAAGTCGCCCAAATTATTACCTTTGGGACTATGGAGGCAAGACTGGCGGTTCGGGACGTGGCCCGGGCTTCCGGTATGTCATATACACAAGGAGATCGGATTGCCAAAATGATTCCTCAAGGAAGACAAGGTTTTCCGATGACGATTGCCCAAGCACTGGAGGAATCACCACCTTTAAAATTTGCCTATCAATCTGAACAGGAAGTAAAAAAAGTTTTAGATATTGCCCAAAAACTTGAGGGTTTATCGCGTCACGCCTCGGTTCATGCTGCCGGGGTCGTTATTACTGATAAAAATTTGACTGAATATGTTCCTCTACAAAGAGATACAAAAGAAGGAAGAATTATTACCCAATATGATATGTACTGCCTAGATTTAAACGCCGTTTCTAACAATAAAGCGATTGGCTTACTTAAGATAGATTTTTTGGGGCTGAGAAATTTAACGATTATTGATGAGGCGGTTAAGTTCGTCAATATAAATCTGAAAAAGAAAATTGACATACACGATGTCCCTCTCGACGATAAAAAAGCTTATGATTTAATTTCTCGAGGAGAAACGGTTGGCATTTTTCAACTTGAATCTTCAGGCATGCGACACCTTGCCAAAGAGTTAATGCCGGAAAAAATGGCTGACATTTCTGCCATGGTGGCTCTTTATCGACCAGGGCCAATGGATCTGATCCCTGCTTTCTTAGAAGGAAAGAAAAATTATCGCAAAATTCACTATCTTCATCCAGATTTAAAACCAATTCTTAGTGAAACTTATGGAATTCTTGTTTACCAAGAACAGGTAATGGAAATTGCTCATAGTTTGGCCGGCTATACCATGAGTGAAGCTGACAACTTAAGAATGGCTATGGGCAAAAAGAAAAAAGAACTAATGAAAAAAGAAAAAGAAAAGTTTATTAATGGTTGCGTCAAAAAAGGTTATAAGAAAAGCTTGGCGGAAAATATTTTTAACTTCATGGAAAAATTTGCCAGCTATGGTTTCAATAAACCGCACGCGGCTTCATATGGATTGATTGCTTACTGGACTGCTTATATGAAAGCCAATTATCCGGTTGAGTTTATGACTGCCTTACTTTCGGCAGAATTAAAAGGGGTTGCCGGTCCACAAAGAGCGATAAAAATGGCCCAGGCTCTGGAAGAATGCCGTCGTATGGAGATAAAAGTATTGCCACCAGATATCAACAAATCAAGTGAAGACTTTACTATCGAAGGAGACTCTATCAGATTTGGTTTATCCGCTATAAAGAATGTTGGCGGTGCCGCCATTGAGACAATTATCGAAGCAAGAAAAAAAGGGTCTTTTAAATGTTTCAAAGACTTTCTTCATCGAGTAGATTTAAGAAAAGTTAATAAAAAAACTATTGAAAGTTTGGTTAAAGCCGGTGGTTTGTTGCAGTTTGGTAACCGAGCCGCCCTTCTTTCTTATTATCCTCAAGTGGTTAAGGAAGTCAATGATATGAAAGAGGAAAAAGAAAAAGGCCAATATGATCTGTTTAGTCGGACTGATATGATTGTTGAGCTAAAAGACAAATTACCTCAAATGGCCGAGTTCTCTGAAGATGAAATCTTTGCCATGGAAGAAGAAGTCATTGGTTTTTTTATTAGTAGGAATCCATTAGCTAAATTTGCCAATATCATTAAAGACAAGATCTCTAAGAAGATTGGTGAGGTAACAAATAACGACATAGGTAAAACTTTAATTTTGGCTGGAATTATCAGTGGTAAAAAAATTATTAAAACAAAGAAAAACAATCAAGAAATGGCTTTTGTTAATTTATTTGACGAAACCGGCTCTATGGAAGTAATTGTCTTTCCTAGTATTTTTACTCAATCACGGGAATACCTAAATATTAATCATATGATTATACTTCGTGGTAAAATTAATGAAAAAGACGGACGACTTTCCATTATTGTCGATAAAATGAAATCTCTCTAAATCTTCTTTATTAATTTTTATTTAAAATTTACATATATAATAAAGTTTATGAATCTAATTATTGTTGAGTCTCCTACCAAGGCCAGAACCTTCAATCGTTTACTCAAAGGGAAAGAATACTTTGTCTATGCAACTATGGGTCATATTCGAGATCTACCAGGTAATGAGATTGCGATTGATTATAAAAAAAGTTTTAAACCCAAGTATCAAATCATAAAAAATAAAACCAAAGTCGTGGCCCAATTAAAACAACTCGCTAAAAAAAACGATCAGATAATTCTGGCTACCGATCTTGATCGCGAAGGAGAATCGATTTCTTATCATGTCGCTTATCTCTTAGGCTTTATTAAGGAAAAATGGCCAAACTTTGATTTTAAAAATGAAAAGAAATTAAAAAGAATCGTTTTTCATGAAATTACACAATCGGCCCTAAACGAAGCTCTGGAAAATCCGCAAGAACTAAGAGTTAATCTCGTTAAGGCGCAACAAGGAAGAAGAATTCTTGATAGGATTGTTGGCTATGAACTGTCGCCCTTGCTTTGGAAAAAAATGGGTAAAAATTGGCTTTCGGCTGGTAGAGTTCAGACGGTGGTTATTCGTCTGATTGTCGAAAGAGAAAAAGAAATAAAGGCCTTTAAACAAGAAAAATATTTTCAGATATATGGAATTTTTGAACCTGATCTGAAAGCAAAGTTGATAAAAAAAAATGATCAACCCTATGAAATTTCTACGACCATAAAACTTTTTGACGGCGACTATAAATTTACCAAAACCAGCATTAATGAAACGAATGTTAATGTTATTAAATCTGATTTGGAATCAGATAGTTTTAAAGTTGGTGACGTTACTGAATCTATTAGTCTTCGTTACCCACCACCGCCTCATACGACTTCACTTTTACAACAAGATGCGTTTTATAAGTATGGTTTTTCCTCTAAACAAACCATGAAACTAGCCCAGGATCTTTATGAGCGGGGTTTGATTACTTACCATAGGACCGATTCTTTTAATCTGTCGACGAACTTTGTTTTTAGGGCTAAAGACTATATTGA
>CAZPKD010000049.1:0-4639 GCA_964587115.1 uncultured Gammaproteobacteria bacterium
TTGTCGTCAATATATTTATAAAGTGGAACTAATACTTCATAAAATGGAGGGTTATAAGCCATACCATACCCACCTTTTCCTTTCGAGTTTGTAATATCTTCAGGTAGGTTATGATCTTCTTGACCAGCAATTTTCTGCCAAGGATGATAGCTTAATATTTCATTTTTTAAAGGTTGCGAAGAATTAGCAAGAAGATCTTGAAATAAAAAACTATGTTTTCCATCAGCATGACCACTTTTTTTGATTAATTTAGTTAAATCATCTAGATTGGTTGGTGCTTGTTCTTGATTTGACAAATATTTGCCAATTATTTTTTCAGGCCAAGGACAACCATTGGAAAATCCAATCATAAAGCGCTGTTTTAGAGCTAAAAGAGTATTGGGAAGACCAGGATCAGCTTGATCGATCTCGAAACCAATGTTGGCTTTTTTAATTATTGATTTAAGCGTATTAGCGTAATGAATAGACTCTTTTTTGTTAAGAGGACAATAAAAAGAGATGTCCATGATTAGATGGCCATCACCATGTATTCTACCAGGAAATTCTTTTGACATAAGCTAATTATATCACAACTATAGGATATATTATTGTAAAAAAAACAAATAGACCAGAAAAATAAGGTTTAGGTCTTTATATGGCTTAGTTATATAATGCATTTTCCAAACCTTTAAAAAAGGTAACTAATTTCATAATTTTTACTCTAAGCACACCTCTGAGGTGGACTTAGTAGTATAATTTCTTATTCAATGTTAAAAAAAAGTAGAGTCGTTATTGTCGATGTTATTAACCCTTCTCAAAAAACCGAAGATGAGGAACGAAGTCTTACGGAATTAAAATCGCTCGTCTCAACATATCATGGTATTGATATTGTCGACATTATCCAACATCGGACACGACCTGATAGAGCGACTTTTATCGGCTCGGGTAAAGTGGCCGAGCTAGTAGAAATCGCTAAAAAACGAAAGATTGATATTGTCGTGGTTAACGCTATTGTTAACCCGACCGTTTTATTTAATCTCACTAAGTATCTATGGGTGGACAATCCCAAAATTCAGGTTTGGGACAGAGTTGACCTTATTTTAAATATTTTTGGCAAACACGCCCAAACCGCAGAAGCTAAACTTCAGATTGAACTGTCTCGAATGTACCATATGGGACCAAGAATTTACGGTCTTGGAGTAACATATTTTTCCCGTCAATCAGGTGGAATCGGCACAAAAGGTCAAGGTGAAACCAATATTGAACTGATGAAACGTCATTGGCGTGATCAAATAAAATTTAAGAAAGATGAGCTAAAAAAATTATCTAGTCAACATCAGATGCAAATTGAAAGAAGAAAATCTAATAATATTCAAAGTATCTCTATTGTCGGTTATACCAACGTCGGAAAAACTTCTTTGTTTAATTATTTTACCAAGCGAAAAAAAACCGTTGAAAACGCGCTGTTTGTGACCTTAGATAGTGTGACGGGAAAACTTTATCTGCCGACTTTGAAAAAAGAAGTAACTATCAGCGACACCATCGGCTTTATTAAAGATCTGCCAACCTCGCTGATTGACTCATTTAAATCAACCCTGCTTGAATCCATTAATGCTGACCTTATTTTGCACGTGATTGATATTGGCGATCCGGAAATGGATCAAAAAATACAGGTAGTTAATCAAATCTTAAGGGAACTTAAAGTTCAATCAAAAAAGATTATTTATGTATTTAACAAGATCGATGCCTTCACAGGCAATGGAGAAACACTATTAAAAAGAATTAACAAAATTTACGCTCCCTATTCCCCTCAATATATCTCAGTGACAACTGATTATGGAATCAAGAAATTATTAACCCAGATAGAAAAACAGTTAACTGCGTGATGATTTTAAGAGTTGGAATTTTTTCCCTAGTTTAAATTTAATCAAGACAGCAACAATGGCACAGAGGATAAATATATAAAGGGAAAATGAATAGTGGGCAAAATCCCAAGTTTTTAGGGTTAACAGATTAACGGCGGCATTTATCGAGGCAAACAAAAAAAGTTTATAGTTTTCTGTTTCAGGATACTTCCAAGATTTGGTAATAGTAGGAATCGAAGCAGTGGCGTCGGAGATAATACTGAATAATATAGCGATATTACCAATCTTTGTTATATACCAAAGAATTAATCCGACGATCGAAAACAAACCACAGGCCAAATCAAACTTCTCGATTTTCCAGTAGGACTTCTTGTTTAAAAATGAAGCAATAAAGACTAAAAGAGGAATAAATCCGGCCAAAAAAGTCATTAATGATTGAATTCCTACACCTTGTTTAATTTGAGCAGCAAAAGCTATTAGTGGCGCAAAAGCCCACATGGACCAGGAAACTTTGTTAGGCTTAACTTTTCCATTTATCGTATCAATTAAATATGTAGAGCTACCGTAGAGATATAAGATCGTACTAACGATTATAAACTTTTCATCAATCATATCAGCTAATTATACAAAAAATATAAGATAAATAATTATGGTTTGTTAATAATCGATTTTAATTAGTTAAGGTCAAATAGTCATCGTACTTGAGTTTTTTGCGGTCTTGGTAGATAACTTTTTTGGCAAAACCTTGTTTGAGCATAACTTCGTTGACCAACATTTTGTTATTACGACAGTACTTCATTAAATCCTGGAGACAATCGATCCAGACATAAGCCAGTATCCGGCCATATTTATCGTCCTGATACTGATCATATTCGAAGTTTAGCTGTTTATCTTTAATTAAATAGACAAGATAGTTAGTCGCTTCATCATATCCTGGCTTGCCACGAGCTGGCGTATCAACACCAAGAAGTCTTACGTTCATTCCATTTTTAATAATAAAGTATCTCCATCTAAAATTTGTGTCGCAGTAGTTTTAGTAGGAAAGATTTTTTTAATCTGGTAATAGTTTTTGATCTTGTCAAGATTTTTCCAACCTGTCCAGCCCAAAACCGACGCTAAAATCAGTCCCGCAATCAAAACCTTGGGCACTTTACGCTTTTGCAGGTACTTAGCCGTCAACTTCTTGGCCATATATATAATATATACTATCTATATATGATCAAGGCGATAATTTTTGATATAGGAGGAGTATTAATTGAAAATCACCAAAAGGAAAGACACTCGCTTATGGCTAAATTTCTTAAAATCCCTTATGAAGATTTTCATTCATATTATAAAGTTTTTCGCTCCGATTTAATGACAGGCAAAATTAACGAAGAACAACTTTGCAAAAAAGCAGCGATTTATTTCAACTCACAAAACCATAACGAAATAGATTATGAGAAGTTTGTTTTATCGGTTACTTATGAAGAACGCAAAAACGTTATAAAACTTGTTTATAAGCTTAAAGAAAAAGGTTACCGACTAGCGTTCCTTTCAAACATTAGTGAGTACTCGGCTAGATTTATTGAGAAAAAATTTTCTGGAATATTTGAGACGGCGGTTTTTTCTTGTCGCGTGCACATTCTCAAACCTGACGTGAAAATTTACCACGAAGTATTAAATAGATTGAATTTAAAATCGGAAGAAGTAATTTTTATTGATGATGAACAAACTTATATTGAAGCGTCAAAAAAACTCGGTTTTAATGCCATTTTATTTACAAACGCAGAACAACTAGAATCTGATCTTAAAAAATTTATCAAAATTTAATTAAGAGAACAATTTCGCCTTTGTAGTCGCGATTCATTAGATCTTTAGCCTTGCCTCTAATCACTTCTTCAAATTTTTTTGTCAGTTCACGACAGATGACAATCTCCGGCTCAGATTTTAATGTTTTAAAACATTGTAATGTGGACTGGAGGCGGTGGGGGGATTCGTAAAAGACAAAAACGGTATCTTTTGAAATACTGTCGATCGACTTTAATTGATTAATTAATTGAAGTATCTGGGAGGATTTTTTCGGTAAAAAACCTAAGAACATAAATTTTTCCGGATTAAAACCAGATATAACTAAGGCCGAGGTAATTGCCGTTGGACCTGGAACAACTGTATATGGTAAACCTCGTCTAATAACCGTTTTGACCAACAATAAACCCGGGTCTGAGATCAAAGGCATACCTGA
This sequence comes from uncultured Gammaproteobacteria bacterium, assembly GCA_964587115.1. Classification (GTDB taxonomy): domain Bacteria; phylum Patescibacteriota; class Microgenomatia; order UBA1406; family GWC2-37-13; genus JAAZNM01. The sequence continues at coordinate 4,069 of CAZPKD010000049.1, forward strand.
TTCGGAAACTAAAACTACTTTTTTATCTTCTTTTAAATAATTAATTACTTCCGGTAGTTTTTCGAATTCTTTTTCCTTATAATAAGAAATTGTTCTTTGCGACGGGTTTATCGATAGTTTAAAATATTTGGAGATGGCGCTGAAGATGGCAGAAATTGATCGAGTATCTTCGGCCAAAATAATATCGGCCTGAGCGATAGTTTCCGCTTGTCTGAGAGATAGATCTTTTAGATTTCCAATTGGCGTTCCAACAATATATAACATGAGTAATTTTAAATTATAAATTTTAAATTTTTCTCTTAAAAGCTTGATAACGAAAATTTATTGCTCCGTGGCTGTGCTCGTATAGTAAGACTGCGCACCCGCCAAGTCGCATAAATTTTGTTATCTTCGCTTATCAGAATTAAAAATTAAAAATTCAAGATGATTTCTAATTTAATCGCTTTACTAACCAATTTTATCATCAATTTAATCGGTTGGCTGGGATATTGGGGGGTTTTTGGATTGATGACGGCACAGTCGGCTTTGATTCCTATGCCTTCTGAGGTAACCATGCCTTTTGCCGGATACA
>CAZPKD010000050.1:0-4414 GCA_964587115.1 uncultured Gammaproteobacteria bacterium
GTTTTGCTTAATCTTCATATCTTCATAATGAACTTTGAATTTCTTGTGTTGGAGAATGACCTTTTTATACAAAGGATGTCTGAATTTTCTCTCCACTAAAACTGTCGCCGTTTTGGGTGTCTTTGCTGAAATAACTTTTCCGGTAAAAATTTTAGCCATAGATTTTATTGATTAATAACTTATTTTTTCTTATTTAAACTTTCTAACTCCTTTTTTTCTGTCAATAAAGTCAATATCAGGGCCAATTTCTTTTTTTTCTTAGCCATAACATGGGTATCTTTCTGCATATTAATTTTTTTTTCAACCTGATATTTAGCTATTTCTTCATATAAATCAACCTTTTCTTTTTCAAGCTCTTTAAGACTTTTCTCTCTTAACTCGTTAATGATTTTTTTCATATTTTATATTTCTTTAGAAATAAACTTCGTTCTAACACATAGTTTTGATCCCAAATGTTTCATGACACTGGCCGATTCTTCTTTTGATAAACCGTCAATTTCGAATAAAACTCTTCCCGGAACAACCGAGGCAACAAAATAAGCGACATCACCTTTTCCAGAACCCATGGTGACCTCTGGTGGTTTTTTTGTAAATGGTTTATCAGGAAAAATTCTGATCCAAAATTTGCCCATTTTTTTGGTTGCCCTAGCCATAATAACCCGGCAAGCTTCGATTTCCTTATCTTTAATCCAACCTTTGTCAAGAGATTTTATTCCATAGCTACCAAAGTTTAAATGGTCGCCTTTGACCGCTATCTGTCTCCAAATACCTCTAAATTGTTTTCGATGTTTTTGTCTTTTTGGGGCTAACATATTTATTTACAAATCCAAACTTTTACTCCAATATAACCTGATTTTGTCAAGGCAGGATAACGGGCAAAGTCAACGTCTTCTCTTAGGGTTGATGTAGGAACGGTGCCTTCAAAATATTTTTCTCTTCGGGAAATTTCTGAGCCACCAATTCTACCTCCCAACTGAATTTTTACACCTTTTCCCCCTGCTTCGATTACCCGACCCATTGTGTTGTGAATAACCGATCGATGGGGAAACCCACGAACTAGTTTTTCCGCAATATTTTGAGCCACGTAATAAGCGTTCAGATAAGGTTTTTTTACCGGTTCAATTTTTAGATCAACCTTAATTTCTTTATTCTTACTACTGATTTTTAATAATTGGAGAACGGATTTTTTTAACTCTTCCAGTCCTTTTCCGCCTCGTCCGATAATCATCCCTGGTTTAACTGAGAAAATAATTAAGCTAATCTTATTAATCGCTCTTTCTATATCAATCTGTGTCACACCAGCATAACTTAACTTTTCCATCAAAACTTTCCTTAGCTTTGAATCAGCAATTAAGCTTTGACGAAATAATTTTTTATTTGAAAAATACCAGCGTGAGTTCCAGTTGTAAACAATCCCTAAACGCGCTGATTTTGGATTAGCTTTTTGTCCCATTTTTTGGTTTGTTAACTTTTGTCTTTTTAACCTCTGGCTTAACTTTACTCGTCACAATCTTTTTCTCAACCGATTTTTTTAACAGAGTAGGGGCTTCAAGAATAATTTTGATGTGTGAAAACCTTCTCAAAATAATTTTGGCGGTTCCTCTTCCCCCTGGCTTGAATCTTTTTAGTTTTTGTCCTTCCTCAACGGTCAAAAGTTTAAATTTTAACAGATCTTCATTGGTTTTTAAAGTATTTTTAGCGTTATTTATGGCTGATTTGATAGCTGCATAAAAGAGCCGGGCGCCTTTTTTAGGCGTATACATAAGATAATTAAGTGCCTTGGCCGGAGTCTGTTTTTTAATAGCCGGTAATAAAAATCTTAGTTTTTTTGGCGAAATCTTTATGTTTTTGATATAAGTTTTTGATTCCATAATTATTTTCTTCTTTGAATAATAAACTTGTTTGTCCACTTATCTTTTTTACGGGTTCTTGTTCCTCTGGCTGATTTACCCCAAGGGGTCTTTGGATGCATACCTTCACCAGATCTTCCTTCTCCACCACCATGAGGATGACTTCTTGGGTCTTGAGCGGTACCTCTAACTGTTGGTCTAATCCCCATTAATATTTTTCTTCCTGCTTTACCAATAATCTCATCTTTAAATTCAACATTACCAATCTGACCGATAGTGGCATAACAATCGGCAAAGATTTTACGGACTGCTCCTGAGGGCAGCTTAATATGGGCATATTTATCTTCTTTGGCAACAATAGTAGCAAAAGTACCCGCTCCTCTTATCATCTGACCACCATGTCCAGGATAAAGTTCAATATTGTGGATCTCAATTCCCAAGGGAATATTTTTCAAAGGTAGAGCGTTGCCAAGTTTTATATCAACATTATTCCCAGAAACGATCTTCGTGCCAATCTTCAGGTCTTTTGGACAAATAATATATCTTTTTTCTCCATCTTTATATTCAATTAAAGCTATTTCTGTATTGCGATTTGGGTCATACTCTATTCCAACGACATTCCCTTCAATGTCTCTTTTGTCTCTTTTAAAGTCTATCTGTCGATAATATCTTTTTTGACGACCCCCTTGATGACGAACACTAATTGTTCCTTTATGATCACGTCCAGAATGTTTCTTTAGGATCTGAATTAGTTTTTTTTCTGGCTTGGTGTTTGATAAATTATTTTTTTTCATAGATTTATGCCTGTGGGAACAGATCAATTTTTCCTTCTTTTAATTTGACCAGGGCTACTTTTCGATCTGACAATCTTTTTTTTGTCAACCGGCGTCCGGCTTTTTTAACTTTTCCTTTTCTGGTGATTACTTTAATAACCCCAACCTTAACCTTATATAACCTTTCAACCGCTTCTCTTATTTTGTACTTATTTGCGTCAATGTTGACAATAAAGGTGTAAATACTATTTTTTACATTATTAGTGGCTTTTTCTGTCAATACCGGCTTTAAAATCACTTCATTAATTTTCATTTTTCTTAAAAAAATGATTAACAAAAAGTTCCAGAGCCTTTTCCACAAAAAAGATTTTTTCCGAATTTAAAACATTGTATGCATTGATGGAATCGGCCGCTACTATGGCTAGATTGGGAATATTTCTTGAGGCTAGAATTAAATTATTCTTTTCGATTTTTGGTAAAACTAAAAGAGTTTTTCTCTTATTGTTGTTGGTTTGTTTTAAAAATAGATATAAGACTTTAGTCTTAGGTTCAATTTTTAAAAAACCATCCTCTAATCCTTCGATCTGATTATTTTTACATTTTAAGGTCAACGAATCAAAAAGAGCTTTTCTTTGCTGCTTTTTATTCATTTTTAAGGAATAATCTCTCGGTTTAGGACCAAAAGTCACTCCTCCACCAACAAAAATTGGCGCTCTAATGTCACCATGACGGGCCTTACCTGTTCCCTTTTGACGATAGATTTTTCTAGTTGAACCAACCACCTCACCCCTCATTTTGGTAGAAGCTGTCCCTTGTCTTTGATTAGCTAAATAAACTCGGACGTACTGAGCGATTAATCGCTCATTAACTGGACTAGCAAATATTTCCTTTTTTAAGGGAACCTCTTTTATTTCTTTTCCTTTTAAATCTAAAACCTTCATAATCAATTTAGAAGTAGTTTTGAGTTTTGATTTTTGCTTGTCCGCCGTAGTTTTAACGGGGGGGGAATTTTTGATATTCTTTTCCATATTATTGATAACATCTGACTTCTAACAAACCATTTTTTCCTCCTGGGACTAAACCTTTAATAACTAGGCCATCATCTTTAACTTCAATTACTTTTAGATTTTTGATCGTTTTTCTTTCATGACCCATATGGCCAGCCATTCTTTTGCCCTTATTGATTCTTCCTGGAGTAGTGGTAGATCCGATTGAACCAGGAGCTCTTTCATCTCTTGATTGACCATGAGTTCTTGAACCACCCATAAAATGATGTCGTTTGACAACTCCTTGGAAACCTTTTCCTTTAGAGGTTCCTGACACTTCAACCAAATCACCTGTTTTAAAAAATAGGGCCGGTTTAATCTCTGTTCCGGCACTAATTTTTGCAAGGTCTATTTTTGCAATAACTTTATCTAGTCTAAACTCTCTTAAAAAACGAAGCGGGGTCTTAATGCCCGCTTTTGTTAGTTTTCCTTGAGTTGGTTTGCTAATCTTTTTAGTTTGGCCAAATCCTAAAATCATTGATTGGTAACCGTGTTTATCTTGGGTTTTGATATCGACCAAAAAACATGGAGAGGTTTTTATAAAAGTAGTCGGGATTCTTTCTCCCTTTTCATCAAAAGTCTGTGATTGTTTTCCTTTATTGCCTAAAATAAATCCTGCCATAGTTATGCCAAAAAAAATAGCCCCAGATTGGGGCTTTTTATAAATCCAATCCGGAAAAATTATCTAATGCTTTAGAATTCTCCCGAACAAAAAATCAACATGTAGCAATGATTATATACTACT
>CAZPKD010000051.1:0-4341 GCA_964587115.1 uncultured Gammaproteobacteria bacterium
GCCTCCGTAATCACGAAGTTTGTACCCTGACCATTAACGATTTTAAAAGCCGCTTTTCTGACGATTCCTTCAATAGTTCTCTCCAAAGTTCTGATTCCAGCATCATAACCAAGCGGTCGGGCAATCTTTGTCCACAAACCTTCATCAATTTTAAGACTTTCGGGTGATAGACCACTTTCTTTAAGATGGGTTGGCAAAATATAGTCGCGGGCAATAACAATTTTTTCTTCATCGGTGTATGAGGGCATCTGGATAACCTCCATCCTGTCCATAACCGCGGTCGAGATATTGTTTGTATTATTTGCGGTAGCGACAAAAAGGACCTGAGAAAGATCAAAAGGGTAATCAATAAAATAGTCGTTAAAGTTGGCGTTCTGTTCTGGGTCCAAAAGCTCGATAAGAACACCCATAATAGCCGCTCTTGATTCGGGTGTAATTCGGTCTAATTCATCAAGAAGAACAACTGGGTTATTAACTCCGGCTCGTTTTATAGCCTTAATCATTGCTCCGGGTTCTGCTTCCATAGAACTACGAGACTGTCCCCGTAAATCCAGAGCTGAAGATAAGCCACCAAAAGGGATTCGGACAAACTTTTTACCCAGAGCCTCGGCGATTGATTTAGCAAAGGTCGTCTTACCAGTACCGGCCAGACCGACAAAAAAGAGAATTGGAGCATGAAATTCAGCCGTAGCTGATTGTTTTTTTTGAAGAATTAACACGGAAAGATATTCAATTACTCGTTGTTTAATTTTTCCTAGGCCATAATGATTTTTATCAAGAATTTTTTGAGTTTTACCAATATCTAACTGATCCTCACTTTTTGTCTCCCAAGGAAGAGAAGTAATCCAGTCAATATATTTGGTGGTAATGTCTAATTGTGACAAATTGCCTCCATATTTAAAAGCAAGACTAATTCTTTCAATTTGCTCTAAAGCTTTGTTGTGCAAATTAGCAGGTAAAATTACCGACTGCAACTTAGTCTTAAGTTTTTCTATTTCTGACAGGCTATTTTGCTTATCCATATCGTTAGCAGACAACTAATCCACTTGACAAAAAGTGAATTTTTTATTATAAATAATCCACTGTTAATTTCATTTTATAAGTTTGTTTTTTAAATGTCTATGGCAAAATCTGTTGCGGGCAAAAACATCAAGCCCTTATCTGATTTTATATTAATTAAACCCACGACCCAAGAAGAGGTCTTACCTTCAGGAATTGTTCTTCCTGACACCGTTAAAGAAAAACCCCAAATCGGAGAGGTTATGGCGGTTGGTCCTGGAAAGATTAACGAACAAGGAAAAGTTATGCCAGTTCAGGTTAAGGCTGGTCAAAAAGTACTCTATAAAAAATGGGGTGGTAACGAGATTAAGGTTGGTTCAGAGGAATGGATGTTAATAGAACAGGCCGATGTTATGGCAATTGTTAGTTAATTATAAATTTAAATTATTAAAAATATGGCAAAACAAATTAGGTACGGAGCCGAAGCAAGAAAACTCTTGCTAGATGGTGTTAATGAATTGACTGATGCGGTAGCGACAACTCTTGGTCCAAAAGGTCGGAATGTCGCTCTTGATAGAAAATGGGGCGCTCCAAACGTAATTCATGACGGTGTTTCAGTCGCCAAAGAAATCGATCTTCAAGATCCTTTTAAAAACATGGGGGCGCAACTGATTAAAGAAGCCGCTTCAAAGACGGCTGATGTGGCTGGTGATGGAACGACAACGGCGACGATCTTGGCTCGGGCCATTGTTGCCGAAGGAATAAAAATGATTACGGCTGGGGCCAATCCAATGATTATGCGACGGGGAATTGCCAAAGCTGGAAACCATATCGTTGAAGAATTAAAAAAACTTTCCAAAAAAATAACCATCAAAGATGCTGCCAATGTGGCAACTATTTCCGCCGGAGATACTGAATTAGGAGGTTTGATTGCTGATGCCTTGAAGAAAGTTGGTGGTAAAGATGGTGTGGTTACGGTTGAAGAAGGAAAAAGTTTGACTACCACGGTTGATCATAAAGAAGGGATGCAGTTTGATCGAGGCTTTGCATCAGCTTATTTTGCCACTGATCCCGATAAAATGGTGGCTGAAATTGAAGATCCTTATATTCTAATTACCGATAAAAAAATTAGTGCTGTGGCTGATTTATTGCCCTTTTTGGAAAAGTTTGTCAAAGTTTCTAAAAACTTAGTTATTATTGCCGACGAACTTGAGGGTGAAGCCTTGGCGACTTTAGTTGTTAATAAATTAAGAGGAACTTTTAATGCTCTTGTGGTTAAGGCGCCAGGATTTGGTGATCGGAGAAAAGAAATGCTTGAAGATATTGCCATCTTAACCGGTGGAACAGTCATTTCCGAAGATCTGGGTAAAAAAATAGAAAATATTGAGATCGAAGACTGCGGTCGAGCCGACAAGGTTAAGGCCGATAAAGAGAATACAAGCATAATTGGCGGTAAAGGCGCCAAATCAAAAATCGAAGCCCGTATCGCTCAAATTAAAAGAGAGATAAATGAGAGTACTTCTGATTTTGATAAAGAAAAGTTCCAAGAAAGGTTGGCTAAACTTTCTGGAGGTGTGGCTGTTATCAATGTTGGGGCAGCGACCGAAATTGAACTTAAAGATAAAAAAGAAAGAGTTAATGATGCGGTGGCGGCTACCAAAGCGGCTCTTGAGGAAGGGATTGTTCCTGGTGGAGCGATTGCCCTTTTAGATATTGGTCAAAAAATGACTAACAAAGATCTAGAAGATGCTAAAGCCAGCAAAGACGAAATTATTGGTTTTGATATTGTTAAAACCGCCATTGAAGAACCGTTTATGCAGTTGATGAAAAATGCCGGTCTTAATCCGGGGGAACTGGCCGCCAAAGCTAGGTCAGTCAGCGCCAAAGGTCAAGGTTTTGATGTTTTGAAGTTGGAAACAGCCGCTTCAGCCGAACCAATTGACATGATTAAAGCAGGAATTATTGATCCTTTGAAAGTGGTTCGTTCGGCGGTTCAAAATGCTATTTCAGTTGCGACGATGATTCTGACAACTGAAGCTTTAATAACCGATCTTCCAGAACCAAAGGCTCCAGCGGCACCAACCATGCCTGATATGGGAGGAATGGGATATTAAGACGGTTAATCTGTTAAAAAATTAACGTGTTAACGCGTTAAAAACCCCGCCAGTAGGCGGGGTTTTTTTACACACAACCTTACTTTAACAAATACCCACCATCAACCACCATCTGACTTCCAGTCATATATGAGGACATATCAGACGCAAGAAAAAGTACGGCTTTTCCAATATCATCCGGTACACCCATCCGTCCCATAGCTACTTCCATTTTCGGCGGTTCAGGATTTCTCTCAACGGCAACATCTTTTCCTCCTGATTGTCCTGTTGCAACCCCTTGTGTCATCACGCCCCCCGGAGCGACGGCGTTTACCCAGATATTGTTTTTTGCCAGTTCAAGAGCAATGTTTTTGGTAAATCCCCAGACACCGTGTTTTGAGGCATCATAATGGGCGAGACCGATCATGGAAGGATGAAGGGCATCAATTGAAGTGACATTGATTATTTTTCCTCCTTTTCCTTGTTTGATCATTTGTTCTGAAATGTATTTTACCGTGAGAAAAACACCCCTGAGATTAGTGGCAATTACTTTATCAAACATTTCCGTAGTCATATCTTTTAGAGGGTTCATTGGGTAAATTCCGGCATTATTAACCAAAATATCAACCGATCCATATTGTTTTATTGTTTCGGCAAGTAAATTTTTTACATCTGTTTCAAGAGAAACGTCAGTTTTGATTGCATATGCTTTATAACCCTTTTGAGTTAACTCATTAGCCGCTTTTTTGGCCTCATCAAGATTTCGAGCGGCAATAATGACATTAGCCCCTGCCTCAGCCAGACGGTTACTGATTCCGAATCCAATTCCTAAAGAGCCGCCGGTGACAATGGCTGTTTTTCCGGACAGATCAAGTAATTTATTGTTGGGTAAAATATTCATAAAAAGTTAAAAATAATAACAAGATAATTATAGTATAAAATGACTATTTCAAGTAGCCAGTAAATTTCAATAGTTCTTTGTTTGGAAGCCGATCGAAGTTAATTCGCTGATTGACAAAGCAAAGCAATCAAAACATCCGTTTATCCAGTGGCTTCTATAAAAAACCTCAGTTTTTTTGGAAGAAATAATATTTTTTTTACAAAACGGGCAGACATACATTGTTTGTTCCTTTTGTAAAATGTGTTTCATTTATTTATCGTCTTTATGATGAATGTCTACAGTATACTCTTATTTGTCGGAGAAAGATTTTAACCCTAAATCACAAAAAAAGCCGAGAATAAACCTCGA
>CAZPKD010000052.1:0-4216 GCA_964587115.1 uncultured Gammaproteobacteria bacterium
ATTTCTAGGGAAAAACTTTTTTATTTAATTCGCGAGTCAGCTGGACTAATTAGATTGGAGAAATCCCTAAATAATAGTAGAAGATCATATCCTTCGGCTGGGGCTCGTTATCCACTCGAACTCTATTTAATTTCACTTAAGTGTGACGGTTTGGAAAAAGGACTATATCACTATAACGTTAAGGAAAATTGTTTAGAATTGCTTCTTAAAAAAGATTTAAAAAAATGGTCGATTAAGGTCACTGGGGATCAAAAGTGGGTGGGGAAAGCCGCTGTAATACTTTTTATTACCGGAGTATTAGATAGAACGCGTATAAAGTACGGAGAAAGAGGCTACCGTTATGTTTTAATCGAAACAGGGCATCTTGGACAGAATATAGCCCTTCTTGCCACAGAACTTGGCCTGGGAAGTTGTGCTTTAGGGGGTTTCATTGACTCCGAAGTTAATGTATTATTAGATATTAATCTGCAAAAAGAGTTTGTTTTGTATCTTATTGCAGTAGGCAATATATGAAAAATTCATCTTTTTCAAAATTCACCTTTCCTAATGGACTTCGAGTTATTACCCAACCTTTTTCTTTTGTAGATTCCATAACTATTTATCTCGCAGTTGGGGCTGGACCACGATTTGAAACAGAGAAAACAACAGGACTAGCGCATTTTTTGGAACACATGCTGTTTGAAGGAACCGAGAGTTTTCCTTCATCAAAAGAACTTGCAGCATATATCGAAAACGTTGGAGGAAGAAGCGGTGCTTTTACCGAAAAAGAATTTGTGTTGTTTTATGTAAAAATTCCTAAAGAATATATGAGTATAGGAATTCATTATCTTTCAGAAATTCTCTTCAGGGCAAAATTAGAAAATAGAGCTATTAAAAAAGAAAAAAATATTGTGCTAGAAGAATTAAAACGTAAACTAGATAATCCTGAGGTTGAAATATGGGATCAATGGTTTGAATGGTTGTGGGGAAAGAACCAATCGTTAGGAAAATCAACATTAGGTGACATAAAATCTATAAAAAACATTACGAGAGAAAAACTAAGAACATACTTGGATGCATATTATGTCCCATCAAACATGGTACTTTCAATTGTTGGAAACATCTCTGTTGAAGAAGTAAAAAAAACTGTAGACAAATATTTTAAAAACATAAAGGGCAAAGAAGTTTCTAAACCTCTAAAATTAAAGTTCTTGCCTAAATATTTTCCTTTAAAAATTATTCAAAAAGACTTAGAACAAAACCAGATGATAGTGGGATTTGTTACAGAAGTATCTTTTCTTCACCAAGATCGCTTCCCAATGCAGATTCTTACTGACGTGTTAAGTCGTGGTGTAAACTCAAGGCTTTTTCATAGGCTTATCTATGAATTGGGAGCGGTTTATTCTACTTATAGTAGTAATTATTTTCTTTCTGATACGGGATTGTTCTATATATATTGTGGTGTGTCTTCAAAAAACATAAAAAAAATAACAAAAGAGATTTTCCGACAAATTGACCTTCTCAAAACCACAAAAATAACAAATAAAGAACTTTCTAGAACTAAAATTAAAACTAAGGCGGACGTAGTTTTTTCATTCGAGACTCCTGATGTTTTAGCCAATTTTTACGCAACCCAAGAACTTCTTGAAAAAAAAATACTGTCAATGGAAGACATATTACACAAAATAGACATGGTTACAGCTGAAGATATTCAAAGAGTTGCAAAAAAATATTTCAAATTAAGTAATTTATCTTTTATTATTAGAGGATCATTTAAACAAAGTGGTAATACCTTAGAAACGCTTATTAAAAATAATATTTGTGATTCTAATTTTAAATAAAAACAAGCGCTGGTAAATGTTCCTTTTTATACTATCCCAAATGTCCCATTTTGCTTCAGATTACAGGATAGAAAGCACTAAGAATGTTCTATGATATACAGTGGGGATCTTGGAGAATGCTTGGGACTATAAGAATTAAAAAGTTCCAAACACAAGTGCTCCACTAGTAATCTATAATATAGAAATTAGAAATGTGAAAAAAACAAAAAAGCTGGTAATTGTTACATATAATATTCAATTTTCCCAACATCCTGAAGAAATAAAAAAGAATATTCTAAAAATGGTAAAGATGGGAACATCTGTGTTTTGTTTGCAGGAAGTATTATACAGTCCTGATAAAACTTTTATAGTAAATGTCTTGCTAAAAGAACTAGGTCTCGACTGGAAAGCCATCTATAATCTTGGTCGGGAAAAGTCACCACTCGGAATGGGAAATTGTATTATTTGGAATGCTAAAATAATTAATCTTGAAAAAGAACAAAAAGAATTCTTACCCAGATGTAAAGCCTTAGCAATTCACGAGAAAATTTTTTCATGGATGGCTGGCGGGATAACCGTTCCATTCCAAAGAAGAGTGATTGTTGGATATTTCAAATTCAATAATACAGTTGTTAGGATATCAAGTGTCCACCTTGACCATAATGGTGACTTGGAAAACAGAAAAAAACAACTTTCATATTTGGTGAATATTTTAGGTAAAAATAAATCTATTGATCATGAAATAATTTGTGGAGACTTTAATAGTTTTGATTTACTAAAAAACGGAAAAGAAGCCATAATGCAAAAAGAAATTCTAGGTGATTGTTTTATAGATGTTTCAAAAAATAGCGGTTGGACAGCTGATTTAAACAATATTGACATAAGAAACGGAGCTGTTTTTAAATTTTTAATAAAAAGTTCGCATCTGCATATAAGAAGAAAGCTTGATTATATCTGGGTAAAAAATATTGTAAATTATAGCTGCACAAAATTGTTACTAAAGGGCTCCGATCATAATCCGCTTATTGCTTATTTAGATATTTAATACTCACATGTTAGGAGATTAAAAAATTCCAGACCTAAGTACTTGCAAAAAGATTCTTTACTTTATAAAAATAAATTCTATAATATGACTAAATGAAACAACAGATTAAAACAGATAAATCACCAAAAGCTATTGGTCCCTATTCTCAGGCAATAATTAATGGAAATATAATATTCACGTCAGGACAAATTCATCTTACTCCTGATGGCAAACTGCTTGATGGAACAATTGAAGAACAAGTCCATCAAATAATGAAAAACTTAAAAAATGTTCTTGAAGAAGCTGGTGTTTCTTTTAATGAAGTTGTTAAAACAACTATCTATATAACTGACATGTCTGTTTACGGAAAAATTAACGAAGTGTATGGAAGTTACTTAAAAACTCCTTATCCTGCGAGAGAAACTGTTTGTGTTAAAGAACTTCCTTTAGGTGCTAAAGTAGAAATTAGCATGATTGCGATTAAAAGTTAAAAAGTTCCCAACGTTGTTATTTCGACTTTACTCAGTATAAACCTACGTTCTCCGTACTTCAAAATTAGCTCTATTCTTAATAGAGAGTTGAACACCATAACCTTCTTGATATAATTTCACCAATGAATAATTATTACCAAGAACTTTTTGCGGAAATATCAAAATACCAAATAATAGGTAATGACAAAAGACAAAAATATAACAAATATATAGGAAGTAATAAAATAAGCCATGCCTTAAGAACCAAGAAAAAGATTGAAATTGCTAAAAGATTTATTAGAAACCATTCTCAACTCTCATTTAATGAATATACTGACTTGCTTAACTCTCTATATAACGGCAGATCACATACTGAAATATCCATTGCTTCAAAAATATTAAGATACACTCCAAGATTAAGGAAACATATTAAGCCTGAATTATTAAACGATTGGTTAGAAAATGTCGAGGGTTGGGCTGAAGTCGACTCAATCTGCCAATCAAATTTTAGAGCTGAAGAAATCTTATCTCGTTGGGATAAATGGAAAAAAACAATCTCTAAATTTTCAACTGATAAAAACATCCATAAACAAAGAGCCAGTCTGGTATTACTTACCTATCCTGTAGGGGAATCTAATGATAAAAGATTGTCAAAATTGGCGTTTACTAACATTGATAAATTAAAAATGAAAAAAGATATCTTAATTACTAAAGCTGTTTCTTGGCTTTTAAGAAGCCTTATTCTTAATCATAGAAAAGAAGTTAAAGATTACCTTAATAAAAACAAAAATACCCTCCCTAAAATTGCAATTAGAGAGACATCTAGAAAACTAATCACAGGAAAAAAGTAGAAACATTAATTTCTTCACTTTTTTGCTATCATAAAAGAGTGAAAAAACATTTAGTTGATTTTTTATTTGTTT
>CAZPKD010000053.1:0-4206 GCA_964587115.1 uncultured Gammaproteobacteria bacterium
TCATCATTGCTAAACACAGTTTTATATTGGTAATCCTTAAGAAACTCTTTGGCAAAAATTTCGGCTTTGTCTTTGGACCCGACAAACCAGTGAAGTTTTTTTTGATCCATTAACTTTTTAAGATCTTTGCTGCCGATAAAAACTTTAGAAATATCAAAATCAGCGCTAAAACTGTAAACTTTTCTGTCTGAATAAAATATTGTTGTCGGATACTCTCCATCCATCTTGATGATTATTTCGTTATCTTTTGTATTTTTATTTATATATCTGGCCGCTTCCATTTGGGATTTTGTTGAAATGGTATTGATAATTGGTAATATATTGACGGTAAATGTTTTATAAAAAATATATCCGCAGACAGCAAGAAATCCAACAATAATAAGTGGGTATTTTTTTACCCTTTTAATCAGCCAATAAGTTCCGTAGCCAATCGTTATGGACCAGAAAGGCATGGACGGCATCAAATACCAGTTATTATTTCTTTCGGTAAAACTTAGCAGTAAAACCAACCAAAGGGAAAAGCTTAAGATAAGAAACGATTCTTTCTCTTTTATCTTTTCAATTAGCAGAACTAGGCCAATGAGCAGTAAATATACGAACCTTCTTTGCAAGGAATAGTAAACAAATAACAAATAATCCGTTTTAAATGTATTAAATGAAACCTGGGTAACGTTTTGATCGGAGTGGAATAGATAATAATTTGAAAAACTCGTTCCTATTTGACGATTGCCCAAATACAACCATATTCCGCAGGGTAAAACTATCAAGGTTATCATTAGTAGATACTTCGGAATTCTTTTTAAAATTTGTTTTCTTTCATAAATAAATTCGGAAAGAATAAAAACTGACATAGGAAAAACTACTAGTGAAGCTTTAGCTAAATATACGAAGGAAAATAAAATTCCGAGAATAATGTATTTATGTTTATATTTTGAAACGATGGTTAAAAAAATCAAAAAAATTAAAAGGGTAACCAGAGCATCAATATTGCCAGTTCTAGTTCTCCAGATAAAAACATTATTTAAAGCTAAAGTACCGAAAGAAATAATTGTTGGCATTAATCCCCATTTTCTATAAACAAACCGACAAACGAGAATAATGGTTAAAAAACCAGTTATGGCAGAGGTTAATCTGACTGATAATTCTGACAATCCTAAAATGCTTGAAAATATTGTTCCTAACCAAATTAATAAAGGCGGTTTATCAAGAAAAACCGCTCGGTTATGAAAAAGAACAATAAAGTTTTTTGTTCTTATCATGTTGCGAATAACATCTCCATACCAAGCTTCATCCCAGTTTTCTAAAGGAGAAAAGTTTAACTTAAAAAAACAGATATAAGCAGCTAAAAAGATGATTAGGATTAGAATAATTTTTTTTAGGATCTTCATTAAAGATGAAAACAGTTGCAACTAAGTTATTATAACAATAAAATATGATTGATAAACAGCCGGTGTAGCTCAGCTGGTAGAGCAGTCGCTTCGTAAGCGAAAGGTCGTCGGTTCGATCCCGACCCCCGGCTCATGAGACGATTACAATATCATCAAAAAAAAGTTACCAATACCAAAATTATTTTGTTGGCCGCCTTATTAATAGGATTGCTTATCTTTATTTTTACTATTGGTTTGCAATGGCTCCTTAACTCGGCTGTATTTGTAAATAAACTTGTTGGGAAAAAAGAAGTACAAACAACAACTAAAAGTGATTTTTATGGAAGTCTTGATGTCGATTCAATTCCTAATGCTACCAATAGCCCTAAGTTTGTTATCTCTGGTACGGTCACCAACTTTGATAAACTAGAATATTATTTGAACGGTGAAAAAATAAAAGAAAACGATGTTTATGATCGGTTTGAAGAAATTATCGGCGATCTAAAAGTTGGCACTAATGAAGTATATTTGATTGCTACCAGTAAAAAAAGCGATCAAAAAAAACAGTCAAATAAATTCACTATTTATTTAAGAAACGAAAAACCCAAGCTGGAAATTACTGAACCAACCGATGGAACAAGAACAGACAAAAACGAAATCAAAATCACGGGTAAAACTGACAAAGAAATTATTATTCAAATCAATAGTTTTCCAGTAGTGGTTGATGCTTTGGGAAGTTTTCAATCGACTGTTAAACTCAACGAAGGGGAGAACGTAATTACTATAACGGCTCAAGATCTAGCAGAAAATATTGAATCAAAAACTCTGAAAGTTATCTACGAGAAGGATTAATCACAGCAAAAGTAATCAAAATAAAGATAATAAAAGGCAGCAATAGTACATTATCGGTTAAGGATAATAAACTTAACAATAAAACCGAATACATCATTAATGGACTTATAAAAGCAAGCTTAAATAAAAGTAGTACAAAAATTAGTAATCCCCAAATACCGGCTGAGACAAGAATTATCAAAAAGCTTGAATGAAAAGAGGCTCCGGCATGAGTTATATCCAAATCTTTTTCGCTGACTAAATTTAGTTGCTTTTTGACATAGCGAATTCGGTTGTATCCCCAACCAAGAAACGGTTTTTTCAACCATATTTTTCCTGCGGTCTGATAATCACCAAGACGAGAGTAAATAGAATAGAATCTTCCCAAATTGACTCCTTCACCTTTTTGTTTTGGTAAAAAAATAAACAAACTAAGGAATAATGCTCCAATGAGCAAAATTAGTTTTAGTTTTTTGCTTTTAAGAAGGACAAAAAAAATGGTAATAATAAAGGCAATATATAAACTTCTGGCGTAGGTTAAAAAAATGAATACTAAGTACATAACCATAAAAATGAACCTAAATAAGGGCTTTAGTTTTAGCTCTTTATCTTCAAAATAAAAAAACAGAAAAATCAGTCCGTAAATAGCTCCAGCAATAAATGTGTCTAAAAATAAACCAAAGGCACGGTAATAATGAGGATCCCAGCCTAAGTATCTTAAGTTCATTAGATCAGGATATAAAAAGTACTGAGCTAGGGTTGTAATTATGGTTAAACTGGAGAAAATAAAAAATCCCCGAATAAGAAACCGTCTATCCTTTTTCTTTTTATAGATGTGATAGCTTAGATATAAAAAATATAAGGCATAAAAAAGAATTCGAGCCGAATATAAAAAACCAACCGTATTTTCAAACAAAGTAAATTTATACGAATTGAAAACTAAAGATAAAAGTAAGATTAAAAAAAACAAAATAACAGTTCTCAGCTTTGTTTTAAAAAAAATAAACGGTTTTAATCGATACTGCCAAAATAATACTATCAGCAATAATAAAATTGATATTTCGTAAGCATATATGTTTACTTGTTGTCCAAAAAAAGACAGTCTGCCGATTTGACCTAAAGAAAAAAGGAAGAATGTAGATAAAATTAAACCTTGGACAATCATTTTTTTTGGGATAACTGATATAGCTTAACCCTGACCAAAAAGGAATGAAAACTCATCATAAAAGCATAAACAAAACCGGCCGCACCATCAAGAAAACCAAGATAAATAAAATAGTTCAGCAAAAATTTTAAGAAAGGGTAGAAGACTATCTGCCCAGTATTAGTTTTTTTGTTCTGAGCAAACAATTCTTTCGCCCTCAAGCTGCTATAGCGATTAACATCCCTTATAAACTCAGTCAGAGTTGGGTGGGGATAATGATTCAAAAAACCCTCTAAACAACTGGTTGCTTCTTTGGTTTTGAAAGTTTCATGAACGAGCCCATACCATTGCCCATGGTTTTTCTTAATCAAGCGGATTAAACCCTGGTTTCTAACTTTTTGGGTTTCACCATATTTTAATTCTCTTCCCCACCAAATATCACGTCGTTTAATATAATAAGCGATAATTTTTTGATTACCTTGGGTAAGAACATTTTTTATATCCTTTTTTAACTGCGGACTAACTTCTTCGTCAGCATCGATAAATAAAAGCCACTCCCCGCTTGTTTTATTAAAAGCAAATTGTCTTTGGTTGGAAAAATCATTGTTTAGTTTTCGTTTATAGACATTGGCTTTGAATCCTTTGGCAATTTCTACGGTTTTATCTGAAGAAAAATCATCAATGATAACAATTTCATCACAAAAACTAACCGATTTTAAGCAACACTCAAGATTATTTTCTTCGTTTTTGGTTAGGATTACCGCAGAAATTTTCATAAATCTTTGATTGTCTTTAACTATTTTACCAAGTTTACCTTAATCATATAGAGAGATTAACTTATAGACATATTTTTCCCAGGAAAAA
>CAZPKD010000054.1:0-4188 GCA_964587115.1 uncultured Gammaproteobacteria bacterium
AAAGCCTCATTTGAATGTTTGGAAAAAACCAAAGGAATCGGTACGGTTAAAGCTTGTCAAATCATTGCCTGTTTAGAGTTGGGAAAAAGATTTCATCAAATAAAACCCAATAATCCGATTATTTCCCCAAAAATTGTTTGGCAGGAATTGCAAGACATTCGCGATCATAAAAAAGAATACTTTGTTGTTTTTTATCTTGATCAAGGCAATCAAGTTATCAAAAAAGAGACGATTTCCGTAGGTATTCTTAATGCCAGTTTAGTCCATCCACGAGAAGTGTTTGAACCGGCAATAAAATATTTGGCCGCTCGACTAATCGTCAGTCATAACCATCCTTCAGGCGATTCTTCACCGTCACTTGATGATCTTAATTTAACCAAAAGACTGGTTGAGACGGGGAGAGTGATCGGTATTGAAGTTATTGACCATGTAATTGTTACCAAAGATAATTTTTTTAGTTTTAAGAAAAACAAATTGATTTGAATATTCAAAACATGGATTTTAAATCTGAAATAGTCTGATAACGTAGCTTTTGAAAAGCTGGATAGGTTTAAGTTGTCAATGTGTTAATATTTAAATATGAAAAATAATTTTAAAGATTCTACTAATCAAATACAAGAAGAATCTCAAACACCACCTGATTTCAAAAAATTGAGGATGGGAGGACTGCTTTTTTTTATAATTATCATTATCTTCGCAGGTGGATATTTTGTCTATCGAACCTTTTTTATCAAATCAGTTATTAAAAGCTATGAAGAATGTATTGGTGCCAAAGGAAGTATCATCCAAGAATCTTACCCTCAGGTGTGTATTACAAAAAGCGGCTTAAGATTTAATCAAGAAGTTACTCCTGTTACTTCCCATTTAATAAAGGCCGAAGAATGTTATGAAAAAGTCAAAAAAGAGATCACTAATATTAAATGTCCAGAAGGGGTTGATTGTATGCAGGCTAACCCCGAAACCCTCTTCTGTGGTTGTATGAGCGGATTACTTAAAATGAAAGATGGGGAAGCGGAGGGGGGCTATGGAGTTTGTATGATTAATAAGGAAGAGTATTCTGGTGTAACCTTCCAAGAATTTGACCAAGGTTGGTATTGGGGGAGTTCTTCCCAAAAAAAGTCCGGGACTCCGGATGATTGGATTTTTTCCGGAAGTGGAGGCCGTAGCGATTGTTGGCATAAACTTGGGGTAGACTGTAGTTTTATTCCTACTCAAACTCAGGTAACAAATGTTCCCGATTATATTCTCGAAAAATCCGAAGGTTTTTGTACGTCAGATGATCAATGTCAATGGGCGAGCCAAGGTTGTGGTGGAGGGCACGGTATCTGTACAAATGACTCAAAACAATATGAAAATATGATGTCTACCTGTGACTATGATGAAAATTTTCCGGCCAATATTGGATATGTTTGTGGTTGTGTAAAAGCCCTTGGTAGATGCGGTTGGAAACAATAGAGAAATTATAGTTATGGTTTCTTTATAATTAAAAAGGCGATAAAATAATATATGTGGAAAAAAGTAAAATATTAAGAAAGATCACCCACCTAATAAAAATTTTCATCGGCCCTTTTCTTATTTTCTTTGTCCTTCTTGTTCTTTTTATTCCTTCGGTTAATGCTTCTTCCTCTACTTCTAGTGTGGCTTATAAAGAACTCTCTTTACATTATTCAGCTACAAGCAACAAAGGGGTTAAAAATAAATGGACAACATATTACTATACTCCTACCATGCCTACAGGAATTAAGAATTTTGTCGGACTCTCAGGAGAAATTACCGTTTCAGGCGATTCCAATAATGATGGTCTTATTTTAATAAGGATCATTAACGATACAAGCGGAGGATGTCCTCCAACTGGTCAATATCATTTTACTGGTGATGACTCGTTTTATCATTTTCCTCATCCTGTTGGACTTGCATCATACATTTTAAAAATAAATCAGCCAGGATCGGTGACTGTGCCGACGAAATTTATCCTTCCTTTGAAAAAACCTATCTCCGGTTGTGTTTCACTCTTGATTAACGGCGGAGAACCAAAGTATGGAAGTCCTATAAAAACAGTAAGCAATGTAACGCTTCTTTATGATACAGATTCAACCGTCAGTTCTTCGCCACACATTGTAGGAATGGGGGCAGAATTTTGTATTGGTAGAAGCCCTGGTAATGGTTGCTCTGTTAGCAGTGAAACGGTCAGTTTGTCACAAGCATTTGCTTTAGTGAGAAAAATCACCAGAAACTCAAAACTTTGGTCACTTTTCGGCAATCTGGGAACGGCTGGAAACAGAATAGCCGTGAGCACACCTTGTTCTTCTGGTTCCTGGACAACAATAACCGATCTTTATGTATATAAAGAGAAAGATTGTCCTGCTGATGGATTTTTAGGTCCCTCAGAGAGTCTGGCTCAGATTCCAACAAGTGCGCTAAAATTGTTTACAACGACCATCAATGGTAATAAGTGCGTGGGTGATCTTCAATCTCCAGGAAGAGATTTTGAGCCCCCAATTGAAATTAAAGCTAATGATTGTTTGGTATTAGTTCAACGATTTAATGCTAAAGGAGCTTTGGCTGCCGAGACACAAGTTGAGACTCTTCTTGAATATATAACCCCAACTCCGACAAAAATACCCACCAAGACCCCAACCCCAGGCCCAAGTAACACCATTGTCCCCACCTCAGCCACTTGTACTAAAAAAACCAAAGGCGATGCCAACTGTGACAATAGTATTACTTTAACTGATTTTGAGATTTGGAGAAGTGAGTTTATTAAAAATGCTTTGACAAAAGCTGATTTTAATGATGATAGAAAAATTAATTTGTTTGATTTTGAGATCTGGAGAGGAAATATCAAATAAAAAATACTCTTAACTTTAGAGATCCGCTTTTTACACACTAATAAAAGGAACTTTAAATTTAATATGATCTTTAGATGGTTTTTCTTCATTTTTTTGAAAAAGTATCGTACCAAAGTCAATCTTTTTTTCTTCGATTAGCGAATAAATCTTTTTAGCCTTTTGTTCAAGACTTTGTTTGTCGTTGAAAAGACTGGTTTGTACCAGTTGATTGTTTTCAAAATCAGTTAAAGTACAGCCGGCGGTTCGATACAAAAGGTTTTTTTTATAGATTTTTTGGAAAGCCTGTTTGATTTCTTCTCTAATAAGTAAGGGAAAACTGGTTTTTTCCTGGATCTTAACTTCAGCCACCTGATAACTAAACTGTTGAGTTTTTAAAAAAACGATAATTTTGCCCGTGAGATAATTTAGATGACGCAGTTTCGAAAAAGCTTCTTCCACGTGGGAAAAAATTTTAGATAACAAAAAGTTTTTATCGTTGGTTGGTGGATAAAAAGTCTGGCTTCTGGTAATTGATTTGTACTCGTTTTTACCATAATAATTAAGGTCATAGACCATCTGTCCACGCAGCTCACGCCAAATTTCCCAAAAAGGTTTAGTTAGGTTTTGGAGAACAAAATTTTCTTCTTTTAGGGCAAATTCTAAAGCGGTTTTTATTCCCAGTTTATTTAGATAAGCCGTAGTATTTTCACCCACTCCCCAAATATCGTTAACGGGTATTTTGGATAAAAAAAACTCAATCTCAGACCCCTTGACCATGGTTAGACCAGAAGGCTTCTGAGAATTAGAAGCAAGTTTGGCTAAGGATTTATTCAAAGAAATTCCGACCGAGACAGTAATCCCCAGAGAACTTTCGATTTTATTTTTTATTGCCTGACCAATCTCCTCATAGCTTTTGTTTAAAGGCCGTCGTAGTCCTTTAATATCGGCAAAAGCCTCATCAATGGAATATTCTTCCACCAGAGGCGTAAAAGATCTTAAGATGTCAAACATTTTTTGGGAAAAAAGCGAATAGGTTTCATAATCAGACTCAACCAAAATCAGATTGGGACAAATCCTTTTCATTTGTTGAATGGTCATTCCTCGTCTGATTCCATATTTTTTGGCTTGATATGAAATAGCCGTGGCAATGCCTCTTTCTTTTCCGGTAACAACGGGTTTATCTCTTAGAAGAGGATTGATGGCTTGAGCGACTGAAGCGAAAAAAGCATCACCGTCAAGATGAAGAATTACATTAGGCCAGGAATGTATTTGAAACACAAGTCTTTAACTTTAAATTTAAAATTATAAATTTTTAATTCCCCCTTCGCCATTTGATTAGGGGCTTCGGCGGGACAAGCAA
>CAZPKD010000055.1:0-4022 GCA_964587115.1 uncultured Gammaproteobacteria bacterium
GTTGATCTAAGACTGTTTGTAAGTTCACGAATATCTAGTCTTAATTCTGCTAAATGAAATAACGAATCTTTTTACAAAAAAGTTTGGAATTATAAAAATTCCAGAGAACTTTACTCAAGAACATATAAAATCTTTTACCAATGTGTCAAGGTATTTAGCCAACATTCATGATCGGACTCCAAATAAAGAAGACACTCTTGGTTTTTATTTGTCATTAATGATCAACGACAAATGGGATGATTTTAGAAGGGGAGTTGACATTAATCCTGCTGAATATCTAATTCCTGAAAAAGCCGGAGAAATTAATGGTTTTCTTGAAGCAAGAAAAAGAAATAATCCCCTGACGGCTGAAGCTCTAGGTGTAGAACAGGATAAAATGGTTGAATTTTACCACTTACTTCAAGAAGAATCGCAGAAAGTAGCTATTGGTAACATTGAAACGATTGATATAAAACTGAGCAATATTATTTTGAATCTTAAAGAGTTGGGAGATCTTGATCTATATCTGGAACCACTTGATAAACAAAGAATGAAATTAGTCCTTGATTATGGCGCCAAGAAAGTTGGTTCTGTGGTGGCTCGCATATATCAACAAATGAGCGATTCTCAAAGGCAGTTCGAATTTTCTCCCGAAGACTTAGTAATAAAACAAGAAATTGAAAAGCTTGTCCAAGCAAATGGTTTTGATCTAAACTCTCAGACGCTTAAACAAAATTTTCAAGACGGACTAAAACCATTTGCCATGGTTGTTAATCTTATTGAATTTGTTCAAGAATCAAAAGCGGAAGTTGGTATATCCAACCTTAGGGAATTGCTTCAACCTACAAAAGAAGTTGTTAATATTTTTAATCGTCTCGGTGAGGAATTTAAGATTACTTCTGGAGCCCAAGCTCTCTCTCAAGATTTAGACTATCTAGACAATATAATAAACAAAAAAGATGATCAATTGACGATTGACGAGAAAGAAATTTTAACTAAATATACGGGACAAATAAGAACAAAAATTGTTGAGTTAGAGGGTTTGTTTAACCAGATAAAAAATAAGTTTGGAGATATGGAACAGGGCCATACAAGCGTTCACAACGATCAGTTGAAAGATAAACTCAGGCAGATAAATCAAATCATCAATACTCAAAACTCTCAACAAATAATTACTAGTACTTTAACCAATAATTTCAACACTATAATCGAAAATATACGAGCGTGTCTAGGCTGTCAAACAAATGAGTGTAACAATGATACCGATTTAACTTTTGGTGACACGAATAAATTTTATTTATATAGTCAGTCAGAAAACGTTAAAAATGGAAGCATTTCTGATCAAATAGTTTTTGTTGAACCTATTATAAGACAAGATGGTAGGGCGGAGATGGCTTTTGTTTTAGACAAGATTTATGGTACTAATACGCCTTTAGTTCTTCAAAATCAGGCAGAAACGGTGATAAAGAAATTCCAGACAATAAAACAAAAAATTCCCAATATTAAACTTTCTGTTTTAATCTCCGATGCGGCTACGACAAGCGGAGGATTGTCTTCAGAGATGCTTATTCAAAAACTTAAAGAAGGAAAAATTAAAGCTCGATGGGAACAAGGTATAGAGGTTAGTATCGCCGAATCAGCCACGGGTGATCATTATACTGAATTTGGTGGAGAGTCGAGGATTGCCGGGAAAAGAAGAATCAACGGAGTAGTGATTGATTCTTAATTACACTCCTACTTTAAATTCCACCACTTCACCATCTTTCATAACATAATCGCGGCCGACAGTTTGGACTTTGCCGGTTTCTCGGGCCCTAACCCAACCGTTGCAGCCGACAAAATCTTGATAGGGGACAATATCAGCCCTGATAAAGTGCTTCTCAAAATCAGTATGGATGACTCCGGCAGCCTGGGGTGCCAACATACCCTTTTTTATTGTCCAGGCGCGTGCTTCCAAAGTGCCGGCCGTTAAAAAAGAGATTAATCCTAACATTTCATAAGCCTTTTTTATTAGTCGGTTTAAACCAGTTTCCTCAAGTCCATATTGTTTAAGGTATTCTTTTTGTTCTTCTGAAGTAAAAGCAACAATTTCACTTTCCAGTTTGGCGTTAAGATAAATATAATCATTAGAACCTACGATTCCTTCAATCTGTTTTTTTGTTAATTGGATACTTTCCAACTGTTTTTCCGAAACATTAAAAACATACAAGACCGGCTTTATAGTTAGAAGGTTCAATGGTTTTATTAGTTCTTTTTCTTCATTATCTAGCTTAACCAAACGGGCTGGTACACCATTATTTAGTTCTCTAATTAACTTTTCCACCAACTGTTTTTTAGTCTCTTCGTTTTTGA
This sequence comes from uncultured Gammaproteobacteria bacterium, assembly GCA_964587115.1. Lineage (GTDB taxonomy): Bacteria > Patescibacteriota > Microgenomatia > UBA1406 > GWC2-37-13 > JAAZNM01. The sequence continues at coordinate 2,332 of CAZPKD010000055.1, forward strand.
GTTTTGATTTGTCGTTTTGATCTTTGATCTTTGATTTTTGATTTTTTTGCAATGTCTCCAAATCAGCCAAAATCAGCTCTGACTCAACTACTTCCATATCAGTTTTTGGATCAACCTTATTATTAACATGAATAATGTTAGAATCTTCAAAAAGTCTGACCACATGGACGATCGTAGCTACTTCTCGAATATGGGAGAGAAATTTATTACCCAGGCCCTCACCTTTGGAAGCACCCTTAACTAAGCCGGCAATGTCATAAAACTCAACCACAGCCGGAACAATTTTAGTCGTGTTAACGATTTTAGCCAGAACCGGTAAACGTTCATCAGGGACTTCAATTACGCCGACGTTGGGTTCTATGGTGCAAAAAGGATAATTAGCTACATCAGCCACCTGTTTTTTCAAAAGGGCATTAAAAAGAGTTGATTTGCCGACATTTGGCAGACCCACTATTCCAATTGAGAGTTTCATAAGAAAATATTATAACAGTAGAAAGGTGTTATTGAAACGACATACGCTCATTATATATTTCAATAACAAGCTTATTCAGATAAAAAATTAAATTTTCTTTATGGTTTTTCTGTAGGTTTAGTCGTTGTTTCTTGTCTCCAACCTTTTCTACTAACAATTCCTACCTTATCAATTAAGGGGCCTAATGGAATTTTAGGAGATATTTCCGTGCCACTGTCTGTTGCCATATTGTTGTAATTAAAATATTAATAAATAATTATAGGCAGAAATTCATTTTGAAGTCAACCATATTTAAATAAATTACTTAAGAGTAACCATTATATTTATTTATTTGATCGATAAGTCCACCTCAGAGGTGTACCTTTCACTGTTATAACAACCCAATTCTAACCTCCGAGGTTAGATGATATTAACCTACCCTATAGTATAATATACTATGGCAGAAAAACAAGAAAATATGGTAGATCCAATGGTTGATAAAGGTCTTGAGAGAATATCTGAATTACTTAATAAACCAAAAACAGAAATAAGCCCTGAAAAAGTCATCTCCATTAAAAGGGATCGTCTGGACTTGGTGCGGGATAATGCCCCAGACATAGAGCCATATACAAAAGAAAGATTAATAAAGGCGTTTGGCCAAATTAAGGTTGATAATGGACGTAAATGGAAGGAAATTATTCAGTCTTTTATACAATCTGCCGATTTAATTGACGGAGAAAAACCAGAAGGTAACTCTTACGGGATTTTTTTGCCTTCGTATAAAGCTGCCTTAGAAAAACAAAAAGAGAGTTGGGGTGGAGAAAAGGATTATAGATCACTTCTGATTGGTTCGCTGACTAAAGAAACAGCTATAGAATACAAAACAACCGTAAACTCAGTTTTTCCACAAGCCCAGACATATTTTATGGATCTTGAAGGAGAAGAAACCAGAAAAGTCCCAGATTTTATATTAGCTAATGGATTGTCTATCCCATTTCGAGACAACGCGTTTTCGAGCATTCATACAAACTATCTTTTTCACATGTTGGAAGGAGGCAATAGACCTAATGATTTGAGGAAAATTAAACGCTTGCTTAAAGAAAGTTGGCGTGTCTTATCGGTTGGTGGTCAACTGATGATGTGTGAAGGAAATTTAGGATCGATCTTTTTTAAAAATAAAAGTATAGAAAGTGAAATAAAAAAAACAATTCAACAACAAGGGTTTTCTGACATCTCGATT
>CAZPKD010000056.1:0-3875 GCA_964587115.1 uncultured Gammaproteobacteria bacterium
AGGATTCATGGAAGCCAGAGATGAGGGAACTTATTCCTATACAGCTAGAAACTTTTATCTTTATGGAAAGTGGCGCACCGATGGAGTAGATTTTGGCAGCATAATGCCGGTTTATCCACCCCTACAACTTATTGGCCTTTATATTTTTGGCCTTCATAATTATAGCTTTCGTTTTACCAATCTTTTTCTTTCCATACTTACTCCTATCGTCCTATACTTTTTTTTGAAAAAACATCTGGGTAAAAAAACTGCTCTTGTCGGTTTTGTTTCTTTATTTTTAAATTTTTTTTATTTAGCTTTTGCCAGAAGCGGATTACCTGAAGTCACCATGATCTTCTTTTCTTTACTGACTTTTATTGGCCTTACCGAAACTATTCGGGCAAGAAAAAACTTTTTTTTTAATGGACTAGTTACCGGGGTTTTCTTAATGTTGACTTTTTTTACCAAACAATCATCATCAGCTTTAGTAGGACTTGTCTTCCTTAGCTATTTAATTTTCTATTTAAAAGAGAAAAAACTTAAAAAATATTTATTTTCTTTCGCTGGAACTATGACTGCTATGTTGATTACTTTAACCAGTTATTATTTTTTTGTTTTTAAACCTAATCAAGATATCTGGTTGACAATCTATAATGGCACCGTCGGCAGTAATCGACCTCACTGGTCTTTTTTACAGCCAAACAATCTTATAAGCCATCTAAAAAATCTTTTTTTTGGGGCGCAATGGTTTTATCTGCTATCCTTGACAATTGGTTTAATCTTTTATCTTTATTTTTTTATCAAAAATAAGCGCTTTAAAAAGTTAAACCTAATTGAGTCTGTTTTTTTACTTTTTCTTTTTCTTTTTTTTGGTCAGATGATTTTGGTTCCCGACATTACCGCTAGATTTTTTATTCTGGCAATTATTCCGATGATAATTATTTTTTCTACCCTTTCCCAAAAGCGTTTTTTTTCTGTTCTTTTAATAATTGATATTGTTGTTAATTTATTTTTTAGTTATAAATCTTTTATTAAAGAAGCAAAATTTAAATACCTGAATAGTTCAAAAAAACTTATCAAAATTGTTGATAAAAAAATTATCGGCCGCTGGTCAGTACTTTGGATCATGAACAATGATTTAAAAAACATCAATGTCTTTACCTATCCACGCAATGATAAGACGTATGAACAATATTTCAATAAATATGGTTGGCCTAAATATTTTTCCATGACCAAACAGGAAGTAAAGGAATATAAACTAATGACGCCAAGGTTTTTTTCTAGGTTAGAATATTTTACTCAGATTGACGATCAGTTGATCTTTAAATTAAAGTAGAGAATTTGGATGATAGCCTTGATTCCATCAACCCAGTTAATTTTTTTTCCTTCTTCGTAGGTCCGACCCTGGTAAGAAATACCTACTTCATAAAGCTTGATGTTTTTTATTTTGGCTAGACGAGCCGTAATTTCTGGATCAAAACCAAAACCCTTTACCTGAAGTTTTGGGGCAATTTTTCGAATAAGATCTCCACGAAACACTTTATAACCGGCCGCCACATCGGTAAGATTAAAGTTGCTTAACATATTTGACAAAAAGGTTAGGAATCTGTTTCCAAAAGCATGCCAAAAATATAATATCCTGTGTGGCTGAGCCGAAATAAACCGACTGCCAAAAACCGCATCGGCATTATATTTGACGAACGGTTCAATAAGCGCCGGATAATCTTCAGGGTTATATTCAAGATCAGCGTCTTGAACAATCACCAGATCACCGGTAGATTTTTTAAAACCAATCTTTAACGCCGCCCCCTTCCCCTGGTTAATAGTTTTGTTTATTAAAATAATTTTAAATTTTTTATATGTAGTTTTGATCTTTGATATTTGATCTTTGATTTTAAGTAGGGTCCTGTCCTTCGATCCATCATTAATAATGATTATTTCTTTTTTTAAGCCACAGGCATAGGCCTTAAAAATTCTTCGCAAAGCTTGACCGACAAGTTTTTCTTCGTTGTAAACAGGAATAACGATGGATAAAGTTTTAGGTTTCATTTTTTTCAAGATAAATTCTTTCATTTTCTTTAAGCTCATTAATCGTATTTACTCCCATACCTACATTACTAAAAGGAGCTTGAAGGTCGGCAACCGTTTTTTTTTGATCAACCGCGATTTTAACTAAATTATTTATGTAATATTCGCCTGAAACAGGGGATTTTTTTATTTTAGAAATATTTTTGATCAAAAAACTATAATCAAAACAGTAAAATCCAGCATTGACTTCTTTTATTTTTTTTATTTCTTCATCTGCATCAACCGTTTCGATTATATTAATAACATTATTTTTCTCATTACGAACAATCCGCCCCAGTCTAAGTTTCCCACGACCATTATAAATAGTCGTAATCAAAGAAAGAACGGCCTTGTTTTTAATGTGTGTTTTAATTAGTTTTTGAATGATTTCTTTTTTATAAAACATAGTGTGATCACCATAACAAACAATAACCATTTTTGGCGGTGGAGTTATTTTTTTTAATCCTTCCAGTCCAATCTTGGTCGCATGAGCTGTCCCTAGACGTTTTTTTTGATAAGCATAGGTAACCAGATATTTTTTAAGCACTTCTTTTATACTTTCGGCAAAAGCGCCGACAACGACAACAACCGGTGAGGCAACGGCCGCCATCAGCTCAACCGCATAAATTATCAGAGGTTTGTTTAAAAAGGGGAGAGTAACTTTGTTTTTATCTTTTGACTTGGCTCGGGTTCCTTTTCCGCCGGCCAAAATAATCGCCGCTATCATATTTTTAGGCAGTCCATCCTTTTGGATGTTGATTATACCAAGTCACCAGCGACTTAACACTGTTTTTGATCGTTCTTTTTGGTTCCCAGTGAAGAATTTTTTTGGCTTTATCAATACTGGCAATTTTTTTTGGATCATCACCTTGACGAGGAACGGTTTTTTTTAGGTCGAATTTAACCCCGGTGACTTCTTGGACCTTATTCACAATTTCCAGAACTGAGTTACCGGTACCAGTCCCAAGATTGATGATTTCGCTTTGACCCCCATTCATCAAATAGTCAAGAGCGGAAAGATGGGCTTCGTTAAGATCAACAACGTTAATATAGTCACGAATCGGGGTTTTGTCTGGAGTGGGCACTTCAGGACAGGTAAGATAAAAAGGCTCTATTCCTAAAGCACCCATGACGGCATTTTGTACCAGTAGGGTTGATGGCTTTTTGGAATCACCAATCAGTCCGTCATCAGAAGCACCGCAAACATTAAAGTAACGAAGGATCGTATACCGTAATCCTTTTAGTTTTCCATACCAACTAATTATTTCTTCAACAATTTTCTTTGACGCCCCGTATGGAGTGGTCGGGTTAAGCGGATGTTTTTCATCAATGGGAAAATACTTAGCTTCACCATATATGGCACAGGTTGAAGAAAAAACAATTTTTTTAATGTCATATTTCCACATCGTTGAAAGAAGATTTTGTGTTCCACAAACATTATTGGAAAAATATTTTTCTGGATTTTTCATTGATTCATCAACAATACAAGAAGCGGCATAGTGAACAACGGCCGAAATATCTTTTTCTTTTTCGAAAACTTCAGAGATATCATCTCTGATATCCTTCTCGTAAAATCTTATTTTCTCCTGGCCATACTTTTTTTGCAGGAGCTCAAGCGGTTGGCGATAACCGGTGGTAAAGTTATCTATAGCTATAACTTCATAACCTTTTTCCAGGAATAAATGAGTCGCCACCGAACCAATATATCCACCCGCACCTGTGACCAAGATTTTTTTATCCATGTTTATATTTTAATTCATTAAATTCAAATGATAAACATCAATTCAATCACCAATATCAAAAATCAAAACTTAAAGACCTGCCGGCAG
>CAZPKD010000057.1:0-3857 GCA_964587115.1 uncultured Gammaproteobacteria bacterium
AGAACTAAAAAAAGAAAATCTTACCATTGTTCTTGGCCGTGATATGAGAATTTCTTCGCCGTCACTTTCAAAAAAAGCTCAGGAGGCCTTAATAGAATTTGGGGCCCAAGTAGTTGATATAGGACTTTCAACCACACCAAGCGTCTATTATGCTGTTTATAAATATAGATATGATGGAGGAATACAGATATCTGCTTCACACAACCCAAAACAATACAATGGCCTTAAGTTTCTTTACCAAAAAAATGGCCAATTGATTAAAGTCGCTAAAAATACTGGCATGGATAAAGTAAGAGAAATTGCTATAAGTAAAACGTTTATAAAAGCTGATAAAACTGGTACCGTTACCGAAAAAAATGTTTTAGATGAAGAAATCCAATCAGCTTATGATACGGTTGGGATTAAAACTCTTAGACCATTAAAAGTGGTGGCCGACCCGGCTAATTCTATGGGAATTATGTTTTTAGAAAAAATCTTTAATAAAATTACCGGTAGTCAGCTTATAAAACTTAACTTTGAACTCGATGGAACATTTCCTGCTCATGAAGCTAATCCTTTAAAATTTCATACCTTAAAAGAACTCCAGACAAAGGTTATCGAAAACAAAGCCGATCTGGGAATTGCTACTGACGGCGATGCAGACAGGATATATTTTATTAATGAAAAAGGAGAAATCGTCCCCGCAACTTTAATTACTTCTCTAATTGCCCGGGAAATTCTTAAGAAAAGGAAAGGAGAAAAAATATTAGTTGATATTCGTTATACCAAAAACGCCCAAAAAATTATTGAAAGCAATGGGGGAAAGATGGAAGTTAATGTTGTTGGCCATTCATTAATTACTGAACATCTTAATCGGGTGAGTGGTGCTTTTGCCGGTGAATCTTCTGGCCATTATTTTTTCCGAGAAACCGGCGGAGCCGAATCCTCTATACGGGTTATCTACCACATCCTAGATGTTCTAACAAAAGATCAACGACCGTTTTCTCAAATACTTGAAGAGCTTCGTAGCTCAAACGAATCAAGCGAGTTTAACTATAAGTTACCAAGTAATTTAAAATCGAAGGAAGTTCTTGAAAAAATAGCCCTGCAATATCCAGATGGCAAGGTCTCTTGGCTTGATGGACTAACAATTGACTTTCCAGACTGGAGATTTAATATCAGAAGCTCCAACACAGAACCATTGATCAGACTTAACCTCGAGGCTAATAATTTAATACTGATGAAAGAGAAGCTAAAGGAAGTCAGCGATAAAATATTTAGCTTTGGAGCAACCGCAGAGGATTAAATTATTTTTGAGAGTTACTATCAAAAACTGTTCCGGTCTTGACGGACTCCTTTTTTGGGTGACTTGCAATAAATTTTTTTGGGGCTTCAGATTTTGCAGGTAAAGGTTCGACTGGAGTCAAACTACTTAAATAAAAGTTTTTAACTTTAAGCCCGTGTGGTTGTAAAGCCTGAAATAATTGATCCTTAATTTCATCTTCAATTTTTGATCTTGAAGCGGAAATAGAATCTTCAACGGTAAATCTAGCCAAAACTCTTCTAATTCTACTTCTGGTTACTGGACGAACAACCTTGGAAATAAAATTTTCACCAATATTCTGCCAGATTTCAGTAATTTTGGTGGTGTCAATTTGAATAAGCGCGGTCGCTTCAATCTTTATAAATTTATTATCAGAACTGACGGCTTCGATTACCTCATCACCCATAACCTCTTTGTTATCTTCAATTTTAATATCTTTAGAAATTGTATACTCAATAATTTGAGCGTTAAAAAGCTTTACACGATGGATTAACGGTAATTTAAAGTGAATCCCAGGATGCCAAACCTCCTTCAAAACCCCCTTAAAAATAGAGTAGATACAAGCAATATGACCAGGAGGGACAATTACAAAAAAACCGCCCAAAATTTCATCCGCGAAAAGTGACACTAAAAGATTGTCAATTGATGCCATATCTTATATTATATACTATACTTTTTTAACCGCTGACTTTTTTCCTTTAACACCCATAAAAATCAAACGATCAAGTGTAAAAGGAGAAATCCATGAGATTACCTCTAAGGTAAAGACTGAAAGTTCAAAAGCACAAGGAATCTGATTGGTAATAAAAAAAGCTCCCAAACCTAGAATTAAGGCATTTTTAAAACTGTTACCAAATAACTCCATTTGCGTTTGATTAACAATAACCTCAGAGATTCCTTGTTTTAAAGCCAATTCACTTTTTTTTAATATCTTCGGTATATCAAGCCACAATACGGTAATGAAAGTAGCCGTAGCGGTAACAAAATTGAAGGTTGTGTTCTGAAAAGCAACATCACCAGAAAATATTTTTAACTGCCAATTAATAGGAAAGTGTCTTATTAAATACCAGGAGATAAAAAACATTAGGATATATGATCCGTTAAGAAATTTAATAACATTCTTTATCGGCAAAATTATCTTACTATCTTTCTTGTTGATTCTTCGCACATAAAAAAATCTGACTATGGCAACAATAGCCATAAAAAAGATTATTAATTTCCAAACAAACCAAACGTTATTCATCCCAAAATCAATAGTTTTGGTAAACCAGATATAAGGAATGGTAAATACTCTTCCTTGGATCGGATATTTAGGATAAGGGGCAAACGAGTACAACAGTTTTGGGTCAAGTGGCACGTTGTAAAAATCGGTTAAAAATAATCTCCCTAAAGAAAAAAAGGAGACAGTTGAAATTAAAAAGTCAATACTATAAAAAAGTAATGATGTGTCTCCTCTAGTAAATCTTTTTTTAAAGACTAAGTAAGCTTCATCCTGATTTTTTAGTTTTCTTAAGCGTTCTTCAAACTCTTTTACGTTGGTAGAAATCCTTAAGTTGATGGCCCGAATTGGAATCATCAAAATGGTTTGAAATAAACCAAGGGCAATTACTGAAAGCCACATCTCACCAGTCCAACTGTAAAACAAGAAAGTAAAACTGGCATAAAATTTGGTCGTTATCCCTGAAAATAAGGCATAAAAAAGAAAGATTATTAAACCGATTGATAGGGTAGTTCGAATAGGAATAGACTTAATACGATCTTTAGGCAAATCTAAATTTGGGTTTTTTTCTTTAAAATAACTATCGATTGTCTCTTTAGTATTTTTATCCATATTAGTTCTTTTAGAATATTTTACTATATTTTCTATGGCATCTTTTTATTCTCATTTAATAACTCTACAAAATCTTTCCAATAGATTTCGTTAGGGTTTATTTTTCCTAGTTCTTCAGGATCTTCAGTATAGATTATCAACCATGCCCGTCTTTTACCTCTTTGCTTTTCAAGCCGTACTATCTCATTGCCTCCATAAAAAATTGGCATCCCAGTAGGCGGACCCGAGCTAGGTTGAATATCTTTTAAACGTATACCTCTAGTTCTTTCCATTTTTTTTATTTTTTTTGTTGCTCTACAAGAGCAAAATAAGTATTAAGAGCAAAACCTTTTTTCTCCGGGTTGTTACTAAAACCATCTTTAGCAATTGGACAAATCTCTTCTGAGGCATCTAACAAACCACAATGTATAGGATCAATTATTTTTAAGAAGGGAGAATTTTCATCCAAAATTTGCATTAAAGCATTACAAAGATAGCAAATACTGTTTGTTGGATTTCTAATAACCCTCGACTCAATAGACACTTTTTGACCAGGTTTTAGTTCCTGCCTAAAAGGATAGAAAGAATTATTTTCCATACCTAATTATACCATATTATAGGATAATAATTGATTGATTTTGGCTTATCATAATGCTATAATTACTAAAATTATATGTCAAAAGAAACAAATCGTATAGATGACACCTTAAGGTTTTTTGCTTCTTTAGGCGCCCTAGGTTTATT
>CAZPKD010000058.1:0-3854 GCA_964587115.1 uncultured Gammaproteobacteria bacterium
GGGTGAGGCGGTCTAAAAAAATGGTATCGAGTTCTTGATTATATATGAATATTTCTTTAATTATTCCTTGCTATAACGAAGAAACCAATTTACAAAAAGGCGTTCTTGATAAAATCGGTAACTTTACCAAAGATGATAACCGTTTTTCTGAGATTTTAATTGTTGATGACGGCTCAACCGACCAATCAAAAGAAATTATCAAAAAAAAATATTTATCAAGGTTTTCCAAGTTTAAACTGATTGAAAATAATCATCAAGGAAAAGCCTTTGCCATTATTACCGGCATAAAAAAATCTCTTGGAAAAATAGTTATTTTTTCTGACATGGATCTGGCAACTCCGATTGAAGAGGTGGAAAAATTACTTACCGAAACTACAAAGGGCTTTCAAATTGTCATCGGCTCAAGAAACGCCACCCGTAAAGGCGCTCCGATCATGCGTAAAGTTATGGCGGTTGGTTTTATCTATATTAGGGACTTATTTATCGGTCTTCGTGGAATCAAGGATACTCAGTGTGGTTTTAAGCTTTTTGACAGAAATGCTGCCAATACTATTATTGATCGACTAAGGGTTTTTCACAATCGAAGAAAGGCTAAAGGATCATCGGTTACGGCCGGTTTTGATTTAGAGTTTCTTTTTTTAGCCAATAAGCTGGGTTATAAAATAAAAGAAGTTCCAGTTGTTTGGAAACATGTCGAAACAAAGAATGTTAACTTCATAAATGATTCGCTTGAAACCTTGAAGGATATTCTGCTTATTAAATACTATGATCTCAAAAAAAAGTATTAACTGGAGGCTGATTTCTATTATTGTTTTAACTCTCCTAACTTTAGGAGTCGTCTTTTTTAAATTCAATCAAATTCCGCAAAATCTTGCTTTTGATGAGGTTGAGTTTACAAAGTTAGCCTTATCTCTAAAGAACAAACCTTATATTTCATACAGCCCTTTGGCAACTGGCCATTCAACTCTATATTTTTATATTCTTCTTTTCTTTTTTAAAATTTTAGGCGTCAATAGTTTTGCTCTTCGCCTTCCGGCGGCAATTTTCGGGGTTCTGTTAGTTCTGGTTTTTTATTTTATTTCAAAAATTACCTGTCGTTTATCTCCCACCGCCAACAAAAATGAATATTTTCCTTTCTTATTAACAACTATTTTTTTAACTTCTCGCTGGTATTTTAACTTTACCCGCTTTAGTTTTGAGGCTACTTTTCTCCTTTTTCTCGAACTAGTCTCTATTTATTTATTACTTCAATGTTTCAAAACATTGAAGTGGCAATACTTTTTTTTAACCGGCCTGTTTACCGGTCTAGCTTTTAACTCTTACACGCCAGGAAGAATTTTTTTTGTTCTTATTTTTACTACCATGTTATTAAAATTAGGGCTTAAAAAAAACACTCTTAAACCATTTCTTATCAGCCTAAGTTCTTTTCTTATTGTAATTTTACCTTTGTCTTTTCATCTAATGGGTCATCAGGATATTCGTTTTAATCAGCAATTTTTCCTAAAAAATGATCAACTAACCGTCAATAAAAAAATTGAGTTCCTTTGGAAAAATATCCAATCCACCGCCTTAATGTTTAATATTAAAGGAGATGTCAATGGAAGACATAATTATCCCAATAAACCCGCCCTTAATCCTATTCTTGGCAGCTTGTTTTTATTCGGGTTATTGTTGGCTTTAATCAATCTTAAGAAAAACTTTTATAATCAGTTTTTTATCTTATATTTCATACTTTCCCTCATTCCCACTCTATTAACTTATCCCTGGGAAAATCCTAACATGTTAAGAACATTCACGGTTATTCCCGCAGTTGTTTATTTTTGTGGTCTGACAATAAATTTTATTTTATACAGTTTTAAAAAATTTAAACCCACTCCATTATTGATATTTATGCTTATCGTTATCTCTTCATTCTATGAAATAAGAACCTACTATAAATATCAAGCCCCGGTTTTTAAGGAGGCTTTTGAGGTAAAGTTCCCTCTTGAGAAAGCAATTAAGATGAAAAAAATCTTATGAAAAAACATTGGCCCTTAATCATATTTATTGCTTTTTATTTTTTCATCATTACTTACAAATTGGTTGCCCATCCAACCCCATTTTATGATTGGGATGAATCTCTCTATGTACAAACCGGTAAGGAAATGATCGAGCAAAAAAAATTTCTCATGCCGGTTTGGCAGGGAACTTATTGGCTAGATAAACCACCGCTTATTCCACTTATTTATGGCACAATTATCAAGTTTTCATTTTCTCTTCCCCCAGAAGTAACCACTCGTCTTTTCAACTTAGTGGTTGCCTGTTTGGTTTTGATCTTGGTTTATACTTTTTACCAAAAGATTGTTAAGAACTCATTGCTTACAACTTTGATAACCGCCATTATCGCCTTAACCCCACTTTTTCTTCAACGGGCCCAAACTGTTAATCTTGACATCTTTATCCTTTTAGGCTGGCTTGGCTATGTTTTATACTTTGATAATTTTTGGCTTAGTCTTTTCTTTCTCTTTATTGGCGTCATGTCTAAGTCCCTGCTTGGATTTTACCCTGTCGCCATAATATTTTTTTATCAACTTTGGCAACTATTTGTTAAAAAAACTTCTTGGAAAAAGTCAAAAAAAATATTCTTAAAAATAATTATTCAGGTCTCAATTATGACGATGTGGTTTGTCACTATGTTTATGATCTTTGGGAAGCAGTTTTGGTTACAACATATTGTTGAATCACACTTTCGTCGGGTTACTTCTTCAATCGAGTTTCATTTTGGTGAAAGAATCTTTTATATTACCGAGGCTTTTAATCAGATGGGTTATTTCTTTTGGTTGGCGATCATTGGCGGATTAATAATCTTTTTGAAGCTTCTTAAAGAAAGATTGCCCGATAAAGAAACATTAGTTTGTTTTTATCTTCTTCCCTGGTTTATCTTTTTAAATCTCACAAAGACTAAAATTTTCTGGTATTTTTTGCCAGCTATCCCCCAGTTTGCTTTTTTATCAATTGCCTGGATTAAACAGATAAAAATAAAACCATTGGTCGTGATATTAGGAATATCTTTATTGTCTATCCTTATTTATCAATCATTTATTAAACAAAGTGTTCTGGCAGTTACCTATTCAAAACCTGAATCATACTATTATCTATCCTTATATGCTAAAGATAAATGCCCATCACTTAATGTCTTAATGGACAAAAGTAGTCGAGAAAGCTTTGCTACCTTAGACAAGCTTGGATTACTCATTACTACAACCAAATGGTGGGGTAATCATCCATCAATGGTCTATTATTTCGGGAAAAAAATAAACTATGTTTTTGAAGAAAACATTTTTGTTAACAAAATCAAATCTAACCCAAAAAAAGATTGTTTTGTAATCGACAAGAATGATCAAAGTTTAGTTAACAATACTAATTTAGTTAATCTAAAAAATTTTGGGGACTTTTATTTATATCGGGATTAGAAGCCGATTTTTGATTCGATTATATACTGAGGACGTTGTTTGACTTCGTCATAAACCCGGCGCAGATACTCACCCATAATACCAATGGAAAACATCTGTAATCCACCGACAAACATGATTAAAATAATGGTCGTGGCAAATCCTGGAACACGATTGTAGTTGGCGGTAAAAAATCTTTCATAAACCGCCCAAAGACTCCCGAAAATGGACAATAATAAAGAAATTGACCCTAAAAGAAACATTGCTTGAAGTGGGATATAAGAAAAAGAAAAAATTCCATCAAAGGCAAGTTTAAACATTTTTTGCAGATTATATTTACTCTCACCGGCAAATCGTTTGTCTCTTTCATAGGCTAGTCCTGTTTGTTTATAACCAGCCCAACTACGCAACCCTCTGACAAAA
>CAZPKD010000059.1:0-1310 GCA_964587115.1 uncultured Gammaproteobacteria bacterium
TTATCTGCTTTTTTTTGTCTTTGTCCCACCTTTTCAGGTGCCGGACGAACCAGAACATTTTGAAAACATTTATTGGGTCAGCCGGGGTATTTATCCCTATAACATTACCGCCACCAACCAAAAAGCCAGATTTTTCGTTGGTACAATGATTTCTGATTTCCAGACCTGGCCGATAGCCAAGACCCATGCCAAGATCAATCTTGAAAAGGTAAAAGAAAGCCGGCTTTGGCGGATAAAAGATTTTTCGGAAAAAGAAATCAGGCAGTTTAGCCAGATCAGCTCTCAGGCCTATCACCCACCCTTTTATTATTTGATTGGGGCAGTTTTTTTTAAAGTATCTGGTTGGTTAGGATTTAATCTAATTTTACGGTTTTATTTTACTCGGCTTGTTTCAACGCTATTTTATTTTCTAACTCTTTTTTTTGCTTTTAAGATCCTAAAAAAATTATTTAGTGATGAGAACATTGTTGAGAACCTGTTAATTTTTTTTTCCATTAACCCGCTCATGCTCCAGATGGGCGTAGGTATCAATCACGATATTGGTCTGGTTTGTTTATCAATGGCTACTATTTGGTTTTTGTTGGAAAAAAAATACTTGACTGCTTTCATAGCCGCTTCTTTATCGATGATGATTAAGATGTCCGGTATTGTTAACTATCTGGTGATTTTTTTGTGGATGTTGGCGACAAAAACTTTTAAGTTTTCAAAAAAACCGCTAGGGTATTTTTTTGTTTCCGTGCTCATTATTTTGCCTTGGTTTATTTTTAACTATGTCCGTTATGGAAAACCGGTTGTCGAAGTGGTCTCGCTTGTTTGTCCTAAAGCCGTTCCAATTACCAACCCTATTAAATTATTAAGTTTAACATTGCTGGAATACCGCCACGCAATCATGCACTACAGCGGTTTTTTAGGTTGGAACCATTTAAATCCCGGCAGATTTTTTTTCTACAGCTATACTTTAATCTTTTGCTTGTTATTGGTTTATGGAATTCTAGTTTCTCTTAAGGAAAAAAAGATTCTCCGAATATTTTTTTATAACATCATCAGTTTTTGTTTATTCTTTTTTATTTTTAACGGTTGGGAAAAAGTAAGAGGTTTGGGTTGTGATATCCAAGGAAGATATTTATTACCAGCATTTTTATCAATGACCGTCTATATTTTTTATGGATTGAAAAAAATTCTTAAGAATAATCTATTGACATCAAAAGTGCTTTTATACTGGTCAATTTTCCACGTAGTCTATATATTTTATTTCGTTCTTTTGAGGGGATATTATTTTTAGGGAGCGGCGGACGAGATTCGAACTCGTG
>CAZPKD010000059.1:1410-3827 GCA_964587115.1 uncultured Gammaproteobacteria bacterium
GTAAAATTATAACAAATGCTTAAGCACAAAAAAGTCATAATCATACTTCTGGTTGCCTATTTGATTCGGATGATTGCTTTAAATCAATCCTTGTGGTTAGATGAGGCAGTCACTGCCAAAGTTGCCCTTCATTATAATTTTAGTGATATTATTACTAAGTTTTCCCCAACTGATTTTCATCCACCTTTTTATTATTTATTTATGAAAGCTTGGTCGTCTGTTTTTGGTTATTCGGAGGTAGCTTTAAGGATGCCATCGGTGATTTTTTCGATATTAACCGGTTGGATGGTTTATCTTATAGCTGGTTTTTGGCCAATGGTTTTTTTTCTTTTTAACCCTTTGATAGTTTATTATTCACAAGAAGCCAGGATGTACATGATGACAGTATTTTTTTTAACCCTGTCAACTTATTGGTTTCAAAAAATACTGCAAGATCAAAAATCAAAGATCAAAAATCAAAACTTAATACTTTTTTTGTTTGTATGTGTTTTGTCTTGCCATACTTTCTATGGCTCAATATTTTTGATTGTGGCATTTTTTATTTATCTACTTTATAAAAAACAGTTTAGAACTTTTTCTATTGTTGGGTTTTTATTTGCCATTCTTATTCTTCCGTTGACGCCGTTAATTTACAAACAATTGCTTAACTCAAAATTAATGTTACAAACCGTTATCAACTGGTCATTGGTTTTAGGAAAAGCCAATCTGAAAGATTCATTGTTAATACCAATGAAGTTTGCTTTTGGCCGGATTAGTTTTTATCCTAAATCAGCTTATTACTTGTTATCAGGTTTATGGACGGCAGTTGTTTTTTATTTTGTCATTAAGGGTGGGATTAAGAAAAAATTTTGGCTATTTTTATTAACCTTTCCCCTACTGGCCGGTTTTGTCTTTTCTTTTTTCTCGCCCATGCTGCAATATTTCCGTTTTCTTTACCTTTTACCAATTGTGTCAATATTGTTATTCTATGGTTTGTCACGACAACCCGATTCTAACCTCCGAGGTTGTTATTTGGTAACGGGTGGGTTTGTAGTTTTATCTTTGGTTTATTTACTAATGCCACAGTTTCATCGGGAAGATTGGCAGACGCTTAGTTATTACCTGCCGGCCAACAAACAGGTTTATATGATTCTTCCTTCAAGCGATGGGCTTGCCTATTATCGGCCGGATCTTCTTATCAAGGACCTAAGAGATTCTAATAGAATCTATGAAAAAGAGATTGTTGTTATTCCTTATACGACAGAAATATACGGTTTAGACTATAAAAAAACATTAGAAGAAAGAGGATATCAGTTGAAAGAAAAAAGGGTTTTCCGAGAACTTTATTATGAGATTTGGACTACTTCGTTTTATTCTCGTATTTTTTAATATCGGCCTCGACCATCATTTTAACCAGTTCATCAAAACCGACTTTTGGTTTCCAGTTCAAAATCTTTCTTGCCTTGGTGGCGTCAGCTTTTAGATTAGGAACTTCGGCTGGTCGTTTATATTGAGGATCAATAACGACATATTTTTTCCAGTCTGAAATACCGGCATATTTAAATGCTTTTTCCACAAAATCGCGGACGCTGTAATTTTCACCGGTACCAACAACATAGTCGTCGGCATTTTTTTGCTGTAGCATTAAATACATCGCCTCGACATAATCACCAGCAAAACCCCAGTCACGTTTGGCGTCAAGGTTCCCTAATCGTAGTTCTTTAGCTAAGCCGACTTTGATTTTGGCAACACCGTCGGTAATTTTTTTAGTGACAAACTGAATTCCTCGTAGAGGTGACTCATGATTAAATAAAATACCATTACAGGCAAAAAGACCATAAGATTCACGGAAGTTAACTGTCATCCAGTAAGCATAGACCTTAGCAATTCCATAAGGACTACGGGGGTAAAAACTAGTTTTCTCATTTTGATAACCATTAGTGTTACCTAATCCAAACATCTCTGAGGTCGATGCTTGATAGAATTTGGTGGTTGGTGAAAAATATTTGACGGCGTTAAGAAGATAAAGGACACCCAAAGCATTGACTTCGGCGGTTAGTTTGGCCTGATCCCAAGATGAGCCGACAAAAGATTGAGCGGCTAAGTTGTAAATTTCGACCGGCCTTAAATTTCTCACTAAGTTTATTAAAGAAGATTCATCGATTAAATCACCTTCAATAAAGTCGACTTTATCGGTAATCCCTAGAAAATCAAGATGATCATAGCTTGGTTTGGAATAGCGTCTCATCATTCCATAAACTTTGTAGCCTTTTTTTAACAGTAATTTAGCCAAATACGGACCGTCTTGACCTAAAATTCCGGTAATCAGGGCAGTTTTTGCCATAAAGTCATTGAAAATTGATAAACAGCTTAAATTATATAATATAAAATTCAAATGACAAACATCAAACATCAATTCAAATTCAAAAATCAAAATT
>CAZPKD010000060.1:0-3734 GCA_964587115.1 uncultured Gammaproteobacteria bacterium
ACTTTTCGATAAGTTCCGGTCCAAGGATTGACTCAAACCCAAGATAGTTCTCTATTTCGCTGGTTAACGTTAACTGTCCGCCAGGCGGTGACCCCCCAAGAACCAAAGGCGACAAACCAGCCCGAGCCGTATATAGAGCCGCCGATAACCCAGCCGGCCCGCCACCAATTATTACAACGTTCTCCATATTGTGTATTTAAACTTCAATTTTCAATTACCAATTTTCAATTTTCATTAAAGAACCAATGATCAATTTCCAATTATTTAATTATAATTGGAGTTTTGAAATTTAATGGTCATTGGTACTTGAAAATTGGAAATTTACAAATTAATGGCTCTTTCCACCATCTGCTCAACCTTTTTTACTTTATTTTTAGGCACTAAGCGACAAATATTATCAATTACCAGTTCTTGTGATAATCCATCAATAGCTTTTTTGATAGCGGAGATCTGTTGTAAGACTTCTTTACAATCACGTCTTTTAGCAATCATCCGCTCCACCCCCCGAAGCTGTCCCACAATCCGATTTATCCTTTTGTTAGTATCCATATTGAGAATTTTAAATTATAAATTTTTAATTTTCAATCAATTTCAAATTTGAAATTAACATACTACCTACCAGTATATAGTATATAGAAAAGGAGATCAAGATATAATTTTCAATTACCAATTTTCATTGAAAAACTAATGATCAATTTACAGTTTGAATAACTGGTTATTGTAAATTCATTGGTCCTTGGAACTTGGTAATTGGTCATTAACACTTACAGGATTAACCCTTTAGAGTGTCAATAAACTCTTTATTAGATTTAGTTTTCCCCAATTTATCAATTAACGCCGTCAATTGTTCTTCTGGTGTTAAAAGCGCCAGCATTCGTCTTAGAGTATTAATCTTTTTTTGTGTTTCGGCATCAAAAAGCAACTCTTCGTGACGAGTGCCTGAAACACCGGCATTAATGGCTGGAAATATTCTCTGATCGGCAAATTTGCGGTCAAGATGAACCTCCATATTGCCTGTCCCCTTAAACTCTTCATAAACCAGATCATCCATACGAGATTCCGTCCCAACCAAGGCCGTGGCAATAATTGTTAGACTACCACCCTCTTCACAGTTACGAGCCGCACCCAAGAATTTTTTAGCCGGATATAAGGCTGATGGATCAAAACCACCGGAAAGGCTGCGACCAGTACCAGTACCGGATAGATTCAAAGCTCGCGCTAGTCTGGTAATTGAGTCGAGAAGGATAATCACATTCTCTCCGGTTTCTACCAGTCTCTTTGCCCGATCTAGAGCTAAATTAGCCACTTTAACCTGCTGTCTTGGTGATTCGTCAAAGTTAGATGCCGCCACCTCACCTTTAATTGATCGTTTAATTTCTGTTACCTCTTCTGGTCTTTCCCCAATCAAGACGGCCATTAAATTTGCTTTAGGATAGTTAATACTAATTGCTTCGGCAATTTCCTTTAAAAAGGTTGTCTTTCCCGCCTTAGGTTGAGAAACAATTAAAGCTCTTTGGCCAAAGCCAACTGGAGCTAATAGATCAATGATTCTCGTTGATAGAACTTCTTTTTTTGTTTCCAGCATGATTTGTTTGTTGGGGTGTAAAGAAGTTAATCGATCAAAATCTTTTCTGGTTCGGCTTTGTTCTTCAGTCATCTCTTTACCATTGATTTTTTTAATTAAAAGCAAACTGTGAAATCTTTCCCCTTCCTTAGGAGGACGAGCCAAACCTTCAACCTCATCACCCCGTCGCAGCCAAAACCGGCGAATCTGGGAATTAGAAACATAGATGTCTTTTTCCGGATCAAGAATGTAGTCTTGTCTTAAAAAACCATAACCACCAAAAGTAATATCTAAAATACCCTTGGCGGTATAACTCATTTTTAAATCTTCTTTGAGTTTTTCTTCTAAAGAAGTTGGTCTCGTTGATGTTTCCCTAGGTTTTTCTTCCCTTTTTTTAACCTCTTTTTTTTCTTCAGCCGGTTTAATAACCTTTCCCTCTAAATTGCCGTTTTCATCTTTGGGAAAAGAAGAATCTAATAGTGAAGAAACATCGAGCGCCTCTTCCGTCTTCGCAGACTCATTTTTTTTTGCAGATACCATAAAAATAATAAATTAATAATAAAGAAAGCCCTTTTTTAAAGACCAGCTATCAAGAACCAATTTCCAACTATCAATTTTCATTGAAGAACCATTAATCTAATTTACAGTTTGAATAATTAGTTATTGTAAATTCATTGGTACTTGAAAATTAGAAATTACAATCTATTTCTTGGTTTAGTTCGATAGAAGGATCCCCCGGATAGGTAATTAGCAACTTTTTCCCTGCAATTAAATGGGAAGATGTAATCCCGCTTGCGCTAAGATATAACATCTCATTCCCCGCCACGGCGGGGTTACCCTAGGTTTTGATAGCGTTAAGAAAAAGTTTTTTAAAGTTCCCTAATCAGGAGGATCAAGGATAGTATACTAAACGTGATTACAATTTGTCAAGTAACATAAAATTGACAGACTGCCACAAATCAAAAATCAAATATCAAATTTCAAAAACAAGTGTAAAGCTTAAAGACGGTTTAGTTTTTGAACTTTGAACTTGGCTTTGGTCTTTAAGTTTTGATCTTTGATATTGATAATTGAATTGATGTTTGTCATTTGATGTTTGAATTTACGTTAAAATTAACCTATGAAAAAGTACTGGCAAATCTTTATCACTACCATCAAAGAATACTTTGCCTATCGCTTAAATTTTGTTTTATGGCGCTTGCGTATGTTTATTTCTTTAATCGTCACCTTCTTTTTGTGGGTAGCGGTTTTTCAAAAAAATCTCAGTTTTGCCAATTATGACAAAACTCAGCTGCTTTCCTATATTCTTTATGCCAATCTTGTATACAACTTTGTTTTAGGGACACGAACCGTTGATGTGGCCGCCGAAATCAATGACGGATCAATCATTAACACAATCCTCAAGCCGGTATCGCTTTTCCGTTTTTACTTAGTTAAAGACCTGGCCGATAAACTAATAAATATTGCCTTTAGTCTGTTTGAAGTTTTTTTAGTGGTTTATTTTTTTAAAGTTCAACTGGTAGTCCCAAAGAATCTCCTTATTTTTCTTTTTTTCTTTGTTAGTGGTATTTTTACCTCATTTTTTATTAGTCTTTTACTTTCTTTTATCGGATTCTGGACAACCGAAGTTTGGGCCCCCCGTTTTATTTTCTTAATGATGGTTTCTTTCTTGTCCGGCGCCTATTTTCCCCTTGATGCTCTCCCAAAACCTATTTATTACCTTCTGCTTTTAACCCCCTTTCCTTACTTATTTTTTTTGCCGACTAAGGTTCTTCTTGGAAAAATTGATCAGACTATTTTTTTTCAAGCGGTCATGTCTTATGTTTGGTTAATACTTTCTTATGTAATCGCTAAACAGATGTGGAAAAAAGGTAATAAAAATTTCTCTTTTTGGGGGCGCTAGTAAAAATTTTCAAGTTTTAATTTTTAATTTAAAAAAGCGCAGATATCTTTTTTTTAGACAATCGCCTGGGCCCCCTCTTCAGATGGGGTGAGGCGGTCTAAAAAAAAGGATATCGAGCTTTTAAGAAATATGTATTTATAATGAATAAACTAAAACGAAATTTAAAAATTTTTTTTCTTTTTTCCAAGTACTCTTTGAAGACGACTCTCCAAGCCCGTCTTGGGATTGTTGTTTTTATCCTTGGAAAAATTATTCGTTTTATCACCC
>CAZPKD010000061.1:0-3725 GCA_964587115.1 uncultured Gammaproteobacteria bacterium
ATCGTATAGATGACACCTTAAGGTTTTTTGCTTCTTTAGGCGCCCTAGGTTTATTGTCTTTTGCGGCGGTTGATGTTTGTTCAAATAAAGATCATCTAGAACTTTTAATTTTAAATAATACACCGAATAAAAAGCGTGAAGCTGCTACAGCCTACAACAACCATGTTAAAATACCAACAGGGGGGAGAGTCGATATTGGTTTATTAGAAGGAAATTGTGTACAGTCTAGCTTCAGTATAAAAGATAATCCACCTAACAAAAAGAAGAAAAAACATTCGGCTGGTGTTTATGACCTTAATGGACATTTAACCAATAAGCTGACCAAAAAAAATCCGGAAGTTGAAATATTTGGTGGTGATGTTACAATCAAATTCACCCCAAAGGTTTTTAAAAAATCTAAATAAACTTCATCGTAAATCTTCTACTTGACAAGGCCCTTTTAATATCTTATGCTTAACATAAGTAACATAATATTACTAAGGAGGTAATAAAAATGGATAAAGATGAAAAAAAATCTAAAAAAAATGAATTAAAACGAATCATTGTAAAAGGATATTTGCGACCTGACGGGACATATTATGTTTCCATACCCAAGGAAGTAAGAGAGGTTTTAGAGTTAAAAGGTGGGGAATATTTTATTATAAAAGCAAAACCAGAAAAGAAAAAAATCAGTCTTAAACTGGTCGAGTTCTTAGATGAACAAACTGAATAAGCAACTCTTAACTAATAGTTATGATAAAAAAATTAAAGAGTTTTGGTAAAAAACTAAAAAAAGAAATCAAGGTTTATCAGCTTGTATTAAAAGATAAAAAAACACCAAGATTGGCGAAATTTTTTCTTGGTCTAACGATCGCCTACGCTTTATCTCCAATAGACTTGATCCCTGATTTTATTCCAGTTTTAGGCTATCTAGATGACGCGGTCATTTTGCCACTTTTATTTTTTATTTCCCTAAAATTTATTCCCAAGGAAATAATCGAAAAGCATCACAGGCAGTTAAAAACAAATTAAAAAAGTCTAATTGTAATATTTTTTAATAAAAAATATAATGCCAGCATGAAGGAAAATATTGTAAATCATAATATATTATCAACCCTACCTACTCCTGATTTATCACCTTTGCAATTATCCACCTTTAATTTAGAATCACTCCGAACCAGAGTTACTAATCAATTTAATCCGGTAACGGCTGTTGAAATTCTGGGGCAACATATAAATGAAACTATTGTTGTTTGTGATATAGGTGGTACGGGTATCAAATATACAACTGCTTCTGTAGAAAAAAACGGTAACATAGCTATTTCGCCTGAGGAAGAACATGTTTTTTATCCTAAAGAAGATAAAGGTAGTAACTATATAACAGTTATTCAAGAAATGAAAAACAAATTTGAAGATCTACCAATGGCCATATCAACGGCCGGCATTGTGGAAAACAATGAACTAAAAGAAAGCCGTAATTTTCAGAGATTTACCGAAAAATTACGCGAAAATGGAGGATTCCAGGGAATTTTTGGTCGAAAAATACCGGTGATGAACGACGCCCAAGCTGGAGTAATTGCCGGAGCCTATGAAATGTTTAGACAAAAAGGGACAAAGAAATCAACTATTTATCTTATAAACGGTGGCGGAATCGGTGGGGCAGTTTTAAAAGAAAAAAATGTTATATCTATGGAACCAGGTCACATAGTTGTTTCCGATCAGACTTTAAACCCAAATAGAGTAACTACGGCTTGTGAATTTTATGGTGAAAAACAAACCTGTTTAGAAAAAATTGCTGCCAGTGGTGCGGGGATCGAAGCTCAATCAAAAGCATTATTTGCTCGTCAGATGAGTGGTAAAGAAATTGCTCAACTATTATATTCTGGAGATAAAAAAGCCATTGAACTGTACGCTAACTCCGGACTTATCACCGCTCACATTATTGAAGGTATTATCCAGGCAACCGATCTTCAGGGCAACATATCTGTCGTTTTACACGGCGGATTTTTCAAAACTAAAGGGATAATCAAATATATAGATAAGATATTGCAGAAATATAACCAGAATAAAAAAATTGAATTAGTCGAAACACAAAGCTTGGGAATGACCAATGCCTGCATGACTGGTTTAGCCATCGCCGCCTTAACAATAATCTCCTAAAGGATACTGATTTTTTAGATTTATAGCGCAAATCTACAAAACTACGTGATATAATTTAATCGCTTTGTGACAAGAATTTATAGGGTCCGTAGCTCAACTGGTAGAGCAGTGCCCTCTTAAGGCATTGGTTGGGAGTTCGAGTCTCCCCGGACTCACACTCGGTTAAAAACTTAGAAAATAAATACAAATTTACTGAATTCCACCTATCGTTCTGAAGACATTTGGTTTGGGTAACGTTTTTGAGGAATCTATTTTTTTATTTATTCTTACATTGTTCATAAAATTATATTCTGAATCATCAATGTCTCAGATCACATCGAACCCAGATTCATGTAACTGTTTTACGTAAAGACTTGTTTCATTGTGAGAGTTATAGGGTAGTGCAATAATTAATGAACCATTATTTCCTACTATCTGCCACATTTTTGACAGTATTAAATACTGCATTTCAAAAGGAGGAACAAATCATCAGAATGTTGGGAAAAAGGAGGTTTTCTACCAATCAGCCAGCCGCGAACAGGGTTGGCGACAACCAAATCAAATCCGTTATTTTCTGATAGTATTGGATTTTTTTCAATATATTCTTTTATTTTTCTCCAGGTATTTCCAGACCAAACACCTGGAGAACCAAGTTCAGAAATATACTGAATATTGTATTTATAATCTATTTTTCTTTCTTCTTTTGTTCTTGAATCGCTCGCACCGACAGCCACAGCTTCATCAACAACGCCTTCTTCTTTTAGTCCGCGAACCATGCTTGGATCAGAAAAAAAATCAATGATCGAGGTTTTTTTATTTTGTTGTTTCTTTGCCTTAAGGTAATCAGTGATTCCTTCAGGAATTACCTTATAAAATTCATTATCATATCTGATAGATAGTCGTTTATATTCAGACCATATATGTGTTTCATCTTGTTTTGAAAGTATTTCAGAAGTTTTTCTAGCCATTAGAAATAAATCGGTTAATTTTTTTGAATTGATGAAATAGTGTTCCTTTCCTTTTGATATCCATTTAATTTTTTCTTTTTTGAATTTCTCCAAAAAAAATCCGTCATTTGAGTCCTCAAAGACATAAAATTCGGATTCAACTTGATGTCCTAACTTTGGGTAATTTTCTGTCAACAGAATTATTTTTTCTATATGGTTTTCCTTTTTATAAGTTAATATTTCTCTATACTCTTTTTTTCTTGCTTCTTTTAACCCAGTTACAAATAATATTTCTGATTCTTTATTGGTTCCTTTTGACTCTTCTAGCTTTTTATAATCTGAGGTGTGATAGGTTAATTTAAGTGTTGGCAGTTGGTCTAAAATACTCTTGGAACTTAGTTTGCTGTTGATAAAGCCGATTCCTCTAGGGTGGGCGATTCTAAATAAAGAGTGACAAATCAATTCGTTTTTTGAATGTGTTGGTTTGGTATATTCATAAGTTCCCTCGTTCATACTAAATAATTATAATTCATAAATAAATGAACGGTCTATAAATTTAGTAAATTCCGTTGACTTAAATTATTTATTCATATAACATATGAACGTATGTTCATATTTAAACGATGTAACTGTAAGATCAAGAGGTCGATTTCGATTAAT
>CAZPKD010000062.1:0-3661 GCA_964587115.1 uncultured Gammaproteobacteria bacterium
ACCAAAATACTCCTTGATTAGCTTATCTTTTTTTTTAATGACGGTTTTTAAGTACATTCTTTTAAACTTGGTCATTAACTCTCCCCTAACCCCATTTTTATAAGCCAGATAAAATGCTAAAAGCTGCTCGTTTTTTCCTAAACCGCTACCACCATAAGCGCTCTTGTCGCTTTCTTCATTAAAAATTACATAAAGATCCTCCTTCTTTTTTGAAAGCATATTGCCGTTATAAAAACCGACCCTTTCTGGAGAAATATTTAAAGCTTTAAAAAAAACATACATCCGGGCACACTTCTCACATTTACCACACCAACGTCTTTTTTTTGCCTCGGGTTCCTCAGAAAAACACGACATCTGAAACCGGCCGATTTCTGGATAGCGATGGTGCAAAATGTAGGTGATAAAAATTTCGTGGATTGGTTCTACCAAACTGCCGACATGAGTATTAATGGAAAAAAGTTTAGGAACATCTTGTTGATGTTGCATCCCATAAACACTTTGTTCAAAAACCGGATTAATTAAAAAACCCTCGCTGTCCTCAGTATAAAAATTACAACTTTGTTCATTGCCAAAAAACAAGTATTTAGCCTGATAATAAAAATAATAAGGCATAAGAACAAAAGCATATTGAGATAAAATTATGTCCCAGCCCCAGTAATAGTCAGATGATTGGCGGAGACGGCCAAAAGTAAGCGGGAAAAAAATAATTCCTTGATTAAATCTTTCATAAAATCTCTCGGCAAGCTTTTTTTTATGAGCATTTTCAAAGCCGCTTTGTGGCTCTCTCATAAAAACCGGGATTGTGGAAATCTTTAATTCTCGTAAAAAAGCGTAGGTTAACAAACTGTCTTTTCCAAAAGAAAAAAGAAGCAGAGCCCGGTCTTTGAGAACCCTTTTGACCTTTTTACCAGAACTAGTATTGTAGTTTAAACCCTTAAACCTGGTCTGGAAGTTGGCATTATAAAATTTTTTAATCAGGTCTGACGAATCAACATTGTTAAACTCAAAGATATTCATCGGTAGGGTATAAAAAAGGATCTTAAAAATTACTGGCTCAATTAAGGGGTGGGAAAAATGGTAGGCAACATTTTTATTTTCCGCCAACGAGAGATGCCAAGTAGCCACGTAAGAAAGACTATCGGCAAATGTTTTATGAAGTGATTTTGGGAAACGGTCCCAGATGTATGAAGGATAAAGAATATTATATTTTTTTCTTTTTATTTTTACCTCAACCCCACTTCGCAAGATTTTTCGATAAACATGGATTGTATCGCGCATTTATGTCATAACATTATATTATAAGTTTATTATTTTCAAGCGTTATTAAAATCCTCTTGACTAATTAAAGTTGTCAGTCTAATATTAAAAAGCCATGTCAGTACCTCACCTAAATAAAGACAATTTTAAGACCGAAGTTCTGGATAATTCAGGAGTGGTTTTCGTTGATTTTTATGCGGAATGGTGTGGTCCTTGCAAGATGACATCGCCAATCATCGAAGAACTAGCCCAACAGATGAATAATGTCAAATTTATCAAGATTAATGTCGATCAAAACCCAGAGTTAGCATCAGCCTACTCAGTTTTTTCCATCCCAACCGTCGTCATCTTTAAAAAAGGTCAACCAGTATCTCAGTTTGTTGGCGCTCTTAGCAAAGAAGGCTTCTTGCAAGAAATAAATAAAGTTCTCTCCACATAAAGTAAACCACAAATTCCAAATCATAAATCACAAACAAATTCCAATAAACAATTAATAAACGTTTTAATGTTTAATAATTGTAATTTGAATATTGTTTGGAGTTTGGAAATTGGAATTTGTGGTTTATTTACGTAGTACTCTTACCACGTGTCCGTGGACAACTTTAAGTTGTAGGTGGGCCATTTTTAAAATATATTCGGCTAGAGTGGCCAACCAACGAAAAGATGATGTAGGTGGAGCGTGTAGCCCGGCCTCAATTTTTTCATCACTCAAAGGGAGCTTAATGTCTTGGTAGGTAGGATATTGAGTGGTTTCGGTTGTTTGCAGCCCAGCCTGTTTTAAATCCTCTGGCAACTTGATTGATTCAGCCCGTCTTTTAACAAAGGGAAAAACTTCTTTTTCCGGTTCGTGTTCAGCCACCTCCTGATAACCAATTTTGGTTTCCTTTGGAGCCATGGGCTCAACCTCTTTTGGTCGAGAAACCAGGGATTTTTCTTTTCGTTTTTCAACGAGATTTTCTATGTTGGTAAAGTTTTGCTGGGCCATAAAATGATTATATATAAAACCCAAGAATTATTTAAAGGATAAAGAAAGCTTTTTTGTGAAGAGAAAAAACAATCTATATCCATAGAAAAAAACCATTGAGAAAAAAACATCTGATAAAAGAGTATTTCTGAAAAAAGGAATGGCCATCAAATAACAATTAACCAGACCATTGATATTTTTTAAATATAGGTTGGTATTAAGCCAAACACCAAAATTAGTCATGACAAAAAAAAGAATCGAGGACATAAAAGAAACACCGGCCAGATGATAAAACCGATTGTTTTTTTTAAGCCAGGCGCCAAAGAGAGTTATTAATAAAAAACTACCATAAACAAAAGGAATTACCGAGTGAAAACCAAGAAAAACATCTGATAAAAACATAGCTATTAAAGGAATGGTCCAGGCGGTTTTTTTGCGGAACTGACTTCCAGAAAATAAGGCAAGAGCGCCCACCATAGCAAAATTTGGTGGATGAGGAATGAGCCGAAAAAAAACAGTTATTCCCACCAAGCCAAGAATAGAAAAAATTTTATTTAATAATTGTCGATTTTCCATTTGATCTTATCATCGTCTTTTAATATATAACTCCCGGCGCCAACTTGGGCATATTGATCATTAATATAAAAAGACCAATATTCTTTCTTATTGTTATTAGCTTCATAATTATCAATGTTAATTATAAAAGCATTTTTCCCCTCACCCTTAGTTTTGATAGGAACGGTTTTTTGCAAAAGCTCAAGAGCGGTTTTTCCCAACTCAATTGAAACTTTATCATATGACCGATTGTCTGTTTCTTGTTTAATAATTTTTTGATAAACAGTAATGGTTTTGATAGGGGGTTTATTTTTTGGAATAAAGTAGGAGCGGGAAAAACAAAACAACAATGTGGCGCTAACCAAAGCCAAAAAGCCGATGAACAATTTTTTCATATAAGTTGACAGATGTATATTATACACTGATTTCTTGGTTTTGATTATATTTACGGGCAAGGATAAAGAATAAATCTGACAACCGATTGAGGTAAACGATGACTATCGGGTTATCCTTTTTTTCTTGGTCATAGTAGCTAACAACCACTCTTTCAGCTCGACGGCAGACAGTTCTTAAAACATGGAACCAATTACTTGTTTTTGACCCCTGAGGGAGAATAAAACGATTTAATTTAGGAAGTTTATTCGCCACATCATCAATGATTTGTTCAATAAATTTTACCCTTTGGTTTAGAAAGGATATTTTAACGTTGGCCCCGGATAAAAAGGCCATAATTTGGTAAAGATCAATCTGTATCTCAGACAAGAGCTTTTTTTCTTTACCGGTTTCATTTATGGCCAAACCAATAAAACTGGAGAGCTCATCCAAACTACCACAGGCAAAAATTTGGGGACCGGCTTTAGAAATTCTTTGGCCACCAAAAACAGA
>CAZPKD010000063.1:0-3642 GCA_964587115.1 uncultured Gammaproteobacteria bacterium
TAACGGAAAAAACTCAAATGACTCACAATGTTGTTTTATTTAAATTCTCTTTAAAACCAGAAGATAAATTAGAATTTAATGCTGGTCAATATATGATTGTCCGCGTTAACAATACTCCCCGACTTTACTCAATCTATTCCCCAGACTATATTAATGATAGTTTTCAGCTTTTTGTAAAAATCGTTGAAGGCGGACTGGCCACTACATATCTCAATGGTTTGAAAGTCGACGATCAGGTGACTTTCCAGGGACCAGGCGGTGTTTTTACTTTAAAAGAAACTGAGACAACAAAAGTATTTTTAGCGACTGTTACTGGCCTGGCGCCAATGATGTCAGTGATTAAATCTTATTATCAAAAAAGTCCACAAAGCCAAGTAAAGATGAAACTTCTATGGGGATTACAGTCAAAAGAAGATCTTTGTCTCTTGGAAGAATTAAAAAATATCAAAAAAGATCATCCTAACTTTGATTTTAAAGTTTGTCTGTCAAGAGAAAAAGACCTAAGTTTTATCAAAGACGAAGATAAACAATATTTTATTCTTGGACGGCTAAATTCTGGCATTGATGAACTGGGAAAAACCGAAGACTTAAAAACCGTCGAATATTATCTTTGTGGAAGTCGTGTTGTTGTCGAAGCCATGAGACAGTACATCGAATCAAAAGGTGTCGCCAAGGAATTGGTGCACTTTGAAAGATTCTGAAGAAAATTAGTTAACTAAATTTTCAATTTTCAACTTCCATTTTTCATTGAAGAACCAATAATCAGTTTACAATTAAATTAATTGATAATTGTAATTTAAATGGTTCTTGGTACTTGAAAATTGGTATTTATTATTGAAGCTTCTTTGCTAAAAGTAGCGTGTTCTCCAAAAGACAGGCTCTGGTCATTGGTCCCACTCCTCCAGGTACTGGCGTAATATAACCAACCATTTCTTTAACATTGTCGAAATCAACATCACCAACTAATCCTTTTTCTGTCCGATTGATACCGACGTCAATAACGATTGCCCCCTTTTTAACCATATCGACCGTAATGAACTTTGGTTTACCAATACAAGCCACCAAAATATCAGCCCGTTTTGTTTCTTCTCTTAGGTTTTTTGTCTTTGAATGACAAACGGTCACTGTTGCATCTTTTTTAAGAAGAAGTGAGGCGATTGGTTTACCGACAATATTACTCCGACCAACAACAATGGCTTTTTTACCGGCGACAACTTGTCCTGTTGACTCGATAAGTTTGATCACCCCTTTTGGAGTGCAAGACACCAAAATCTTATCAAGATCAACGGCTTCATAAGCTAAAATCACTCTGCCAAAATTACTAGCCTGAAAACAATCAGCATCTTTTTCCGGTTTTATGGCATTAATAATTTTCTCTTCATTAAATTGTTTTGGTAAAGGGAGCTGGACTAAAATTCCATGAATCTTCGGATCGTTATTTAAAATATTAATTTCTTTCAGTATTTTACCTTCATTGATATTGGCCGGTAAAATAATTTTTCTTGAATAAAATCCAACTTCTTGACAATCCTTTTCTTTAGAGTTGACATAAATTTGCGAAGCCGGATCTTCTCCAACCAAAATTACCGCCAAACCTGGTTTGTTTTTCATCAGAGTCACTTCCGCCTTTATCTTTTTTTTTATTTGGTTTGCTAAAGCTAAACCATCAATGATTTGGGCCATATTATTAAAAATAATAAATCACAAGAAAAACTCAAAGTTCAAAGATCAAATATCAAAAACAAGTGTAAAGCTTAAAGACGATTTGGTTTTGAACTTTGAACTTGGCTTTGAGCTTTTAGTTTTGATCTTTGATATTTTGTAATTGAATTGATGTTTGACGTTTGTTATTTGAATTTTATTATTTATAGGTAATTTAAAATAGTCCTACTGTCTTTCCTTTTTCATCAACATCAATAATCTCAGCTGCCGGATGTTTGGGTAATCCCGGCATGGTCATAATTTCGCCAGCAATCACAACAAAAAATCCTGCCCCATGACTTAATCTTATTTCTCTAACTTTTACTTTAAAGTCCTTTGGCCTACCAAGTAATGTTGGATTGTCTGATAAAGAATACTGGGTTTTAGCCATACAGACCGGAAGATTTTTTATTCCCCAACCCTCAAATTTTTCCAGATCTTTCTCTGCTTGTTTATCCCAAACAACACTATCACCGCCATAAATTTTTTTAACAATTATTTCGACTTTTTCTTTGACGGTTAGTTTTGTGTCATAAATGAATTTAAACTGGTTTTTCCTTTCTACAAGTCTTAACACTTCTTTAGCTAAGTCCAATCCTCCTCTACCTCCTTTAGCCCAAACTTCAGACAAAATAACTTTAACACTTAATTTTCCACAACGATCCATAACCTGCTTAATTTCTTCTTCGGTATCGGTCGGAAAACGATTGATCGCCACTACTGCCGGTAGACCAAACTGTTGAATATTTTCCAAGTGTTTTTCCAAATTGTCGATACCGGCTTCAAGATTGCCGTCCCCATGATGTTTTAAAGCCCGAACTGTAGCAACAATAACAACAACACTTGGTTTCAAATTGCCTAATCGACATTTAATGTCAAAAAATTTCTCTGCTCCAAGATCGGCCCCAAATCCTGCCTCAGTAATTACATAATCGGTTAGTTTAAGAGCTGTTTTTGTGGCAATTAAAGAATTACATCCATGGGCGATATTGGCAAATGGTCCACCGTGAACAAAGGCCGGAGAACCTTCTAAAGTTTGAACTAAGTTTGGTTTTAAAGCGTCCTTAAGAAGAACCGTTAATGAACCGGCCGCTTTAAGATCTTTGACATAAATTGGTTCACCCGCATAACTTGTCCCAATAATAATGTTTTCTAATCTTTTTTTTAGATCTTGAACACTGGTACTAAGACATAAAACCGCCATAATTTCTGAAGCAACCGTAATATCAAAACCGTCTTCACGGGCCACACCATTTCCTTTACCAAGGCCAACAATGATCGATCTCAGTGAACGATCTGAAATATCTAGACAACGACGCCAAGTAATTTTTTTTGGATTAATCCCCAGAAGATTACCATGATGAAGATGATTATCAATGATGGCCGCCAGTAAATTATTGGCCGCAGTCACAGCATGAATATCACCGGTAAAATGAAGATTTATATCTTCCATCGGGAGAACCTGAGAATAACCACCACCGGCGGCTCCTCCTTTAACGCCAAAACAGGGACCAAGGGAGGGCTCTCGTAAACAGATCATTGATTTTTTACCCAGTTGGTGGAATGCTTGACCAAGTCCAACTGTGGTTGTGGTTTTTCCTTCACCAGCTGGTGTTGGAGTTATGGCTGTCACTAAAATTAACTTACCATCTTTTTTATTTTTTAATTTATCATAAATTGACAGGGTAACTTTGGCTTTATAAGGACCATAAAGTTCTAAATCTTCTTTTTTTAATCCTAACTGTTCCCCGATTTTTTCAATTGGTTTAAGTTTTATTTTTTGGGCAATGCCTATGTCTAGTTTCATAATAAATTTTCAATTTAAAATTTTAAATTTTAAAAGCGCAGATATCTTTTTTTTAGACAATCGCCTGGGTAACCCTTAGATTGGGTGAGGCGGTCTAAAAAAAACGGTATCAAGCTTTTAATATTGTTCTTTAA
>CAZPKD010000064.1:0-1444 GCA_964587115.1 uncultured Gammaproteobacteria bacterium
AATACATTTAACAATGCACTTGATCTTGCCAGCAAGTTTTCTTCTGGTCGTATTTCTTCAATCCAGTCTCTCCATGGGGTTTTGCTAAAGGGTGAAAAAGGCTTTCTTCATTTTTATAGCAGCAATCTGAATAGTTTTTTTCACACAAAAATAAAATCTGAAAATGAAAAAGATTTTTCTATTCTAATAGAACCAAAAAAAATTAGTGAATATCTCAACTACCTTCCAGGAAGCAAAATTGAGATTGCGGTGGGGGAGAAGCAACTGGTTGTTAATCAAGAAAAAACCAGAGGGTCCTTCCCGATTATGAATCAGGCCGACTTTCCCCTACCGCCGGAAATAAAAGAAAAAAAACAAACCATTAAAACCGCTTTTTTAAAAGCCAGCCTTCCCCTGATTCTTTTTTCAACCGCCCAAGACGAAAGCCGCCCCACCCTAACCGGGGTTAATTTCATTAGTGGGGAAAGCCAACTAACCATGGTGACAACCGATGGGTTTAGGCTCTCTCTAATTAAAACCGATAAGCAAACCGGTTGGCCGTCTTTTATTGTTCCGGCAAGCTTTCTCGAAGAAATTCAAAGACTAATTTTTGATAATGAAGAGGTTGACTTTGCCTATTCAAGCGAAGAAAAGCTTTTGTATTTTAGTGATGGGAAAAACGAGTTTTTTAGTCGTCTGATTGAGGGCGAGTTTCCCGCCTTTGAAAAAGTAATCCCAGAAAAAACGACCACCCGGGTAGTTCTTGATAAAGAAGAGCTTTTAAGAGGAGTAAAACAAGCCTCGGTTTTTGCCAGAGACCTGGCCAACGTGATCCTTTTAAACTTTAAAAAGGATGAAATTTCCATAAAACCAAAAACCGAAACCGAAGAAAACCAAACAATTATTGAGGGAAAAGTTGACGGTGAGCCCCAAAAGGTGGCTTTTAACTATAAATTTTTGATGGAGTTTTTAAACCAAGTAGAAAGTGATCAAATTAACATTGAGATACTTCGTCCCGACGCGCCGATTATCTTTAGGATCGACAAAAAACCAAATTATCTTCACTTAATTATGCCGGTTAGAATTCAAGAATAAAAATGCAACTAGATGTTTATACCGACGGCGGGGCGATAAATAATCCAGGACCAGCCGCCAGCGCCTTTGTTGTTTTTCAAGGGAAAAAGATAATTGTTCAGGAAAAAAAAGCTATTGGCAACAACACCAACAACGTGGCCGAATATATGGCGGTAATTATGGCCCTAGAAAAGCTTCCCCAACTAATAAACGAGCAAATAAAAAGAATTGTTTTTTACTCAGACTCAAAATTAATGGTTAACCAAATAAACGGGCTATATAAGGTAAAGGCCGGGCACATCCGTGAACAAATAATGAAAATTAGGGTGTTGGAGGCAAAAATTAATCTGCCACTTGTTTATAAAAACATTCCCAGAGAGAAAAACCAGAT
>CAZPKD010000064.1:1544-3614 GCA_964587115.1 uncultured Gammaproteobacteria bacterium
AGGTCATTAACGGTTGCTTTTTCAATCCCAACGTCGGTAAAACACTTGGAAATAATTTGACGGATGTTTCTGATTAAAACCGGTCTGCCCGTGCGGGTAATAAAACAAAAATCTCCCTCAGACGGGCCGCGAATCTTTAAATAATCGTCGACGGCCTTTTTTGCCAATTTATTTAAAGGAACTTGTCTTTCCGGGCTCTTTCCGTAACTGCGAATTGTTAAGGCGGTTGGCTTAATATCATCAAGATGAATACAGGCCAACTCACCGATTTTGATACCCGTCTGTAATAATATTTCTACCATGGCGTAAGTTCTTGGGTCTTCTTTGGCAATGTCTCTTAGAGCCCGATACTCCATTTTGGTTAGGATTCTTGGGGGTGTGTGGGTATATTTTGGATGAGAAACATCAAGGCTGGGATTCTGACCAATAATACTTTCGTTTTTAAGAAAACGGAAAAAAGTCCTGATAGAATTTAGTTTTCTTGAGGCAGATTTTTTTGTATAACCATCGGTCAATAGTTTATTAATAAAACCCTCAACATCTTCCTTTTTTACTTCGGAAATGTCGGTTTTTTCCGCTCCGGTTAGATAACCGACAAACTGTTGTAGGTCTTTTTTATAGGCAACGATCGTAAAGGCAGATTTTTGTTGTGATTTAAGGGTTTCGATAAACTTATCAATCAAACCCGGTAGGGGTAAAGCACTCATATGGTCCTATAATATACCATAATAAGATAAAAAAAACAAGCAGCAAAACTAGACGGGGTTGTATTTTTGAGGGGGGTGTTGTATATTATATAATTCACCTTTATAAAAAAGGAGGAAAAAAGACTGATGGTTAAAAAACAAACACAATCTACTAACCCAATGGCGGCTTTGTTAAAGGCCCACCAACCACCAAGAGTAACCAAAGGACATGAAATCGACGCCAAAATAATTTCCCTTTCCAAAAAAATGGTCACTTTTGATATTGGTGCCAAAGCCCACGCCCTTTTAGGACAAGAAGAGATTAAAGAAATTTCTACCTATTTGCCATATTTGAAAGTTGGTCAGGTTGTCCACGCCCGAATTATTGCTGCCGAATCAAAAGACGGCTATCCAGTTTTATCATTAAGAAAACTTTTTCAAAAAGGCAAGTGGTCAATTCTTTTGGAAAAAAAGGAAAAAGAAGAAGACATTGAAGTTATTTGTGGTGAATATGGTAAGGGGGGCGTTTTCATTGATTTTATGGGAATAAGAGGAGTCATTCCAAAAATTCAATTGATTGGCGAAGCCCTACTTCATCCGGAAAAACTCCGTGGCCAAAAAATAAAAGTCAAAATTTTAGAAGCGGACGAAAAAAAGAACCGTTTAGTTGTTTCCCAAAAAGCGGCCGTTCTAAAAACATCCCAAAAAGAACTAAAAGCGAAGTTTGACAAGATCAAAGAAGGAGAAAAATATAAAGCTAAGGTTTTGGGTGTTTCAGAATTTGGAGCTTTTTGTGAAGTTGATGGGGTTGAGGGTTTGATTCATATCTCGGAAATTTCCTGGGAAAAAGTCGCCGACCCGTCGGCCCATCTGCGACCAGGAGAAACGGTTGAAGTTATGGTGGTTGAAAAAAACCCGGTTGACCTGAAGCTTAATCTCTCATTAAAAAGACTATTGGGGGACCCATGGAAAAAAATTGAAGAAAAATATCCAAAAGATAAAGAGTTAACCGGAGAAGTGGTCCGTCGAGAAAAATACGGGTATTTTGTCCGCTTTGAACCTGGTGTTGAGGGCCTAATTCATATCAGCAAACTAGGCGAAGGGACCGAGTTTAAAATGGGACAAAAAGTTAAGGTGTATATTGAAAAGATTAACGAAAGAGGGCGACGAATCAGCCTGCTTCTTCCTCAAAAAGAAAGACCAGTCACCTACAGATAATCCCCTCAATAATTTTAAATTTGAAATTTTTAATCAAGTTATAATTTTAAAGGTTTTAATGTTTAAAAATTAAGACTTGAAAATTGATTTTAAATTTTAAATTAATAATTAAAAATTATATCTTCCTTTTGAATTCTTCTGTATACTAAAATTATGGAGCAGCATG
>CAZPKD010000065.1:0-3575 GCA_964587115.1 uncultured Gammaproteobacteria bacterium
CTCCAGCTAATTTTCGCATTATTCTGGCTAACATCAGAAATTACCACATCTCTTGGTTCAACATCTGAAGCTCGGGTAAAAACACCAGCCAGAAGTCTAAAACCCATCACTATAATAACAACCGCAACGATTACCCCGATCACAATCGAGGCAATTTTAGTGATTTTTTGATTATTCATAAGATAAGAAATCTTACCATAATACCAACAAATAACAAGATCATCCCCGAAGCCGCATATTTAGGCACTTCATCAAATAAACCAGTTTCGGGTAGGACTGACGGAGTTGGCTCTGAGCTGGTTGGTGAATTATTACTCCCCGACCCGACCGTAATCGTAGCGGTTCCATTTTCTGAACAGGTTATAATATTAGTCGCATTAATGTCATTTTTAACTATTTTTGAGTTGGTACAGTCATAAGCTAAAGTAACCGTACCGGCTTGCAAACCTTTAAAAGTAATTGTTGCTACCGTCCCTGTTCCTGTTTTTGATGAGGCCGGATCATCAACCATTCCTGCCACATAGACCTTACCGGAGGTGATATTGTTGGTCACCGTAGGAAAATAAGTCCCGTTTGCAACCGATTGAGCCTCAAGAACTGTCGCATCATAAGTAACATAGGCGTCGATACTATTAATGTCGTCGCTACCCGGGTCAACAACGACACTAACAGTTAATGTATTGTTAACATCAACGGTTGCCGTCGTCTTATCAAACTTTAAAGAAGCCGCTCTCACCTGGGCATTGACCTGAGGATATAACCAAAAGAAAAATGATAGGGTAAAGATGGTAATAAATATTTTTTTCATCATTGAACTTCAACCGTTAAACTACTGGCTCTAGGATAAATTATTTTACTATCAACATCAACCATTTGGGTTTTTTCACTACCTTTATTTTCAATAATATCAAGGTCAACCTGACCGGTTTTTAAAGGTTTAAAACTGATTTCTACCAATTCGGTGTTATTAAAAACCACCGGCTGATTATATTGGATTTTTCTTGAACCGTTAATGGTTATCCAATCACTATTATTAAAGGCTAAAACCTTGAAATCTTCTTTAATCTCGGTGGCCTTAACAAACTCAAGGGCGGTCTTATCATAACCCACCAAGGCATCAAAACCGGTGATATTTTTATTATCAGAATTGGCCAAAATAACTACAGAAAAAGCTTGGCCAAGCTTGGGATTGTCCGATTCTTTGAGAATAAGCTCTAAGCCACCCGTGCTTGTTTCATTAACAATAGTTGTTGGTGAAACTTCAGTTTTATTAGTTTGGTTTAAGGCCTGATTCTTTTTCAACTGATTAGCAATTATTAAAAAAACCGTCATCAAAATAAGCACAAAAACTACGAAAATAAATATTTTTTGTTTTGAAATATTGTTTTCCATATTTTAATCTCCCTCATCACCGCGAATTGATAAGGCGGAAATAATTAATGAATAATCCTGGGTATCAACAATGCCGTCAAAATTAAGATCGGCTTTACTCAAAACAGCGCTGTCAGTCTTAGCAAGATTGTTGCGTACCAGTGACGTATCGTATGAATTAACAACACCATCCTGGGCGGGCAGGTCACCGGCTAACAATAAAACTCCAGAGAAGTCAAGGCTGTTTACGCCGGCCTTAATGGTAATCTCGCCTTTTTCACAGTGATAGCTACCAGGATAGGTCTCGGTTGGCTTGGTGTCACAGATTCTTTTCTGAATATGTTTTGGTCCTTTAATAAAGATTTTGTAGTTTGAGCCAACAGTGGCACTCATACTAACTGAACCGGTCCATATACCTTTGTCATCGGCGGTAAAATTACCAGAACCACTCTTGGAAGTTCCATTTTTATCAACCATCTTTACTTTGACAGTTTGAGTTGTTTGACCGCTGGCTGGTTTTTTTAAAACTCCTTGAAATTTAAGCTTGAGGTTTAGTGTGACATTCCCACCAGGAGTGGTTGTTGGGGTTGGGGTTTTAGTTGGAGCTGTGGTCGGTATTACGGTAGGAACGACACTAGTAATTAATCCGTTGGCTATGGTTAACTGTACCGCTGAACCTGTTCCTGTGGTGACATTAAACGAAGTCGGTCCGGGCCCAACAATTTCACTTTTAGTCTTAAGAACATAGATTATGGCTTTTCCGCTAACACCAGTTTTAGCACTGAAATTAAGTCTGGTAAAGCAAAATGCTCCTGATGGTAAGGTATTGTCCAAACGAACTTTAGTTTGACTAACTGTTCCGGAAGAAGAAGAATCTATGACATTAAAAGCTGTGTTTAGTAGTTGACAATTAGTTAAATCGACAGAAGCATAATTAACTTTAGATTTGTCGTACCATAAAGTAACCTTGGCTGAGGAAACTTTTTTACCAGTATCAGTTTTAATTGCTACCGGCAATAAGACTGATTTTTTATTACTACTAATCACATTAGTACCAAAGTAAACCGAGGCATTAGGTTTAGTCGCTGTTGTTTCTAAACCATCGTTGGTCTTTACCGTATAGGAAATCGGCCCAGGACCAACTATCTGGCTATTTACAGTATCTATAGTAAAGACACCAGTATCATCACCAATAGTGGTAAATTTAAAGTTGGCAAAGCAAAAAACACCTGATGGCAAGGCATCGTCTATACGAACCTTAGTTTCGCTGACTACTCCAGTAGTTGGCGAATCTTCTGCAACTAATGAACTATCTAAA
Organism: uncultured Gammaproteobacteria bacterium; assembly: GCA_964587115.1. GTDB lineage: Bacteria > Patescibacteriota > Microgenomatia > UBA1406 > GWC2-37-13 > JAAZNM01. The sequence goes on from CAZPKD010000065.1 coordinate 2,690, forward strand.
CTTGAACAGCCAGTGTGATCAACTGAAACAAACTGAACTTTGGTTTGATCGTAGTTGATGTTGATTGTTGCGGAAGAAATTTTTTCAGAAACATCTGATTCTAAGATTACCGGCAATGTAATTTCATTGTTATTGACCGTTTGGGTACCAAAATAGACCAAGACCTCGCCCAAATCGGCTTTGCTCCGATAAGAATTGGCGCTGATAAACGCCCAAAGAAAAGCAACGGTTAAAACCGTGACCATAAAAAGAAGGGGGGTTTTTATTTTTTCCATATTTACATGGTAAGTATATAATGACTTCTCCAAACTTCATAATCTAATAAATTAACTTTGGTATCTTTATTAAAATCAGCTGTTTTTGTTGTCGATCCGCCGACAAACTCAGCTCGCCAAGCTTCAAAATCCTGCAAATTTATTATTCCATCACAGTTAGCGTCACCCTGGGCTTTTTTTGAACAAGTCCCTGGGGTGGGTGTAATTGTTACTGAAGGATTGCTGGTTGGTGTCGGCGTCTTGGTTGCGGTTGGCGAAACTACTGTCGTCGGCGTCGGCGCTCGGGTTGCGGTTGGTATTGGACAACTTTTTGACTGTGTCCAGCTTCCACAACATCCAGAGGGCCCATTCGAACATGTTAGACACATGTCTCTTTCACACTCAGTATTACTAACACGTTTCCAATCACTAAGAATACAGCCTGAAGCGGTACACTTTACACTACAATTACCAGAGCCACCAGTACACGCGGCTGCTTGTGTCAGTTTAAAAGTTGCAAGACTCAAAAATAAAAAAATAAAAATGGCTATATAAAAAACTTTTTTCATTATATAAATTATATAACTTTTAACAATCTAAATAACAAAAAGCTGATAAAGTAAAAAAGAACC
>CAZPKD010000066.1:0-3530 GCA_964587115.1 uncultured Gammaproteobacteria bacterium
AAGAAGTTTAGAGCATTAGCAAAAGTTTTAAATAATCTCATTGGCCAAGATTCTCTTTTTTCTTGAGTGACCTCATTTAAACCGTAGCGGCTTAATACAATTCGACTTTTTTGGTCAGAAAGACCTTCATTTGTAGTGTTTAGTTCTTTAAGAATATCCTCAGGACTTTTTTGGCTATTTGTTAAAAGACTGGCAACGATTTCTGGTTTTGAACGGGCATGAATGACTGGGATTTTGTAGATGTGTTCGTATTTTTTCCGTTTATCTGGTTTTATTTTGTAGCGGTAGAATGTGCCGAGCTTTCCCATAAATAAGTTATACGACTGTCATATCGATTAATCAAGTCATTATAACATCGACAGTAGTTTTTAGTATAATTTCTAATATGTTTTTCTTAGTTAAGCCAGCTTATGCTCAGTGTCCGATATGTGTTATTACGGTGGGTGGCGGACTTCTGATCGCTAAAAAACTGGGAATTGACGATCTACTTATTTCTATCTGGATTTCTGGTCTAAACACAGCTATCGCTTTTTGGATTGCTAATTCAATCAAAAAGAAAATTCTTAACAACCCGATTTTATGGTCAGTTTTCCTTTTCATAACCTCAATTCTGTATTTTTATTATTCCAAACAGATGGGCCATTTGGGGAATACGCTTTTTGGAATAGATAAAATTCTTTTGGGAATGACGATCGGTATGTTAGCGATCTTTTTAGCCAACATAATTGACATGGTTGTTCGTAAAAATAACAAAGGAAAAGTTCTATTCCCTTACCAAAAAGTGGTTGTTCCTTTGTTCCTATTATTAGTTTTTACCTTAATATTCAAATATGGATTCAAACTTAGATAAAAAAATAAAAGATTTTGTTGAAAAAACAAAGAGAATTGAAAAGGGAGAAAAATTAGATCTTTCGTCAGATGAAGACCTATCAATTGGAGTGATGAATTTGATTTCAATTGAAGAACATTTATTTTTTTCTGCTGGTAAAACCGGCAAAACCAAATATTATGAGGTTTTAAACGAAGTCCGGGAAATGAGAAAAGATCTCTTAAAAAAACTAATCAAAGACTATGAGGGTGAAGTTTGGTGTATTAGTAAACATTTATTAGCCGCCTCAATGAGGCTAATGGAAGTGGGAACAAAAGCGTTAACTAAGGGACAAAAAGAAGAAGCTTATGATTTATTTAAAAAATCTTATGATCTTTATAATTTATTTTGGGGTTTAAATCTAAAGATTGTTGACAAAGGAGAGTTAAAAAAAATTAATTTTGATAAAAGAGAACAACCAATTAAATATGAAAAAAAAGATATACTAGGAAAAGTTAGTAACTTTATCGGAAAAATTTTAGACTGTTGTCGAGAATAAAATATGTGCACACAAGCAGCAAAAAAAATAAAAGACGGTTGGTTTCTAATTAAAACTAGAGATCCGGTTCCATGGATGCGCTGGGATGATGAAATAAAACTATTTAATACTCCAGCCGATAAATATAAAAAATTAATCATTCAAAACCCCAATCTCAAAGAAGATGGTTATTATGGGGGAATAAATGAAAAAGGAGTAGCTTTTATTTCTACCTTTGTTCCTGTGGCGGAAAATCAGATCTCTTATATAAGAAGACCATATATACGACTTATTTTAGACGCCGCGACGGCTAAAGAAGCGGTTAAGATTATTAAGTCTTTTAATCCAAAAATCGGCGGGAACATGTTTGTAGCTGACAAAAACGAATGCTATGGAATTGAAGGAGCTCCGGACAAATATTATGTTGAAAAAATTACCAAACCCGGTGTAAAAACTAATCATTATATTCATTTAAAAGAATATAAAAATTTACAATTATCGAATCCTTGGTATGCTAACTGGACAAAAAATCGTTATCAAAGAGCTCGAGAGTTGATCGCCAAAGCAGAGACAGTTGAAGACTTGAAGAATATTCTTAAGGATAGAAAAAATGCCGAAACAAAAACTTCTATTTGTTTGACAAAAAAAGAGATGGATTGTTATACTTATTCAGCGTTTATCTTTGATACAAAAAATAAAAAAGTCTATTACTGTCAAGGAAATCCTTTGGAAAATGAGTTTAAAGAATATAGTTTTTGATATTTATTATATTAAACCGTTAAGGGTTTAATAATTATTTATTTACTATTTTTATATGAAAAACCTAAAAAAGGTTGATTCTCAAATCTTCGAGTTAATTAACAAAGAAAAAAAGAGACAGGAAGAAACCCTCATGATGATTCCTTCAGAAAATCTTGCCTCAAAAGCAGTTGAGGAAGCAGTCGGTTCATGTCTCGGTAATAAATACGCCGAAGGTTATCCTTTCCGAAGATACTATCAAGGTCAAGAATTTGTTGACCAAATTGAAACCTTAGCTATTGAGAGAGCCAAAAAAGTTTTCGGTGTTCCCTATGTCAATGTTCAACCATATTCTGGGTCACCAGCTAATACGGCGGTTTACTTTGCCCTAATTAAACCAGGTGATACGATTATGGGTTTAAGTTTAGCTCATGGAGGACATTTAACTCATGGCGCTCCTGTTTCTTTATCTGGAGCTTATTTCCGTTCCGTTTCTTATGGATTAGACAAAAACGGAATTATTGATTATAAAACGGTTGAAAAAATGGCTTTAGCAGAAAAACCAAAAATTATTGTTGCTGGGGTGACGGCTTACCCTCCCCAAGTTGATTGGAAAAGGTTTGCCGAGATTGCTGATAAAGTTGGGGCTTACCTTTTAGCCGATATTTCTCACCTTTCAGGATTGATTGCTTCTGGTGCTTACCCAAGCCCGGTTCCTTATGTCCACATTATTATGACGACTACCCACAAGACCCTTCGCGGCCCAAGGGGAGCGATGATCATGGTAACTGATAAAGGAATGAAGAAAGATCCGGAGATTGGTAAAAAAATTAACAAAGCTGTCTTTCCAGGACTACAAGGGGGTCCACATATCAACAACATTGCCGGAATTGCCGTGGCTTTGAAAGAAGCCTCATCGGCCAGGTATAAAAAATATGCTCAACAAATAATGAAAAATGCCAAGGTCTTGGCGCAAACATTAAAGGAGCATGATTTTAATCTTATTTCTGGTGGTACCGCTAGTCACTTGATTCTGGTTGATCTGTCCAATAAAAATGTAATAGGTAATCTGGCCGCTGAAGCTTTGGAGGCGGCCAATATTGTTCTTAATCGTAACTCGGTCCCTTTTGATACCAAACCCCCGTTTTATCCATCAGGAATTAGAATGGGAACTCCGGGAATCACTAGTCGGGGTATGAAAGAAACAGAAATGAAAAAAATCGGCTTATGGATAAACGAAGTTATTGAGGATGTGGCCAAAATCAAAAAAGAAATGAAGATTGAGTTTGAACAAGAAAAAAAAGCGACGATACGTAAAGAGATTATTGCCCGATCAAAAAAAGTAAAAGAAGTAAAAAAACAAGTCTTGGCACTTTGTAAAAAATTTCCCATTAAAGAACAATATTAAAAGCTTGATACCGTTTTTTTTAGACCGCCTCACCCAAT
>CAZPKD010000067.1:0-3483 GCA_964587115.1 uncultured Gammaproteobacteria bacterium
AATATCAACAAACCACTCAATCCCCGACCATAATTATTGCTAAAACTATTAAGGGAAAAGGGGTGTCTTTCTTGGAGAATAAAGACAATTGGCACGGTAAAACACTGTCTAAAGAACAAATTGATGCCGCCTTGTCTGAAATAGAAGCAACGATAGGTGGCGCGAAGAAAGGGTTCCCGACAGCGTGCAGCCTGATATGTGGTCAGGCGAACCCTGGCGGGAATGAATTCAGCGACAGAATCTATCGTTGCAACAATAGTTGCCTTTCCACTCGTGAAACCTACGGAAATGCTTTAGCCAAACTTGGTGAAACTAACGATAAAATTATCTGCCTTGATGCTGAAGTTTCTAATTCAACCTATTCGGAAAAGTTTAAAGAAAAATTTCCCGATAGATTTTTTGAGATGTTTATTGCTGAACAAAACATGGTCTCGACCGCTCTTGGTTTATCAAAAATGGGTTATATTCCATTTGTATCTACTTTTGCCGCTTTTCTCACTCGGGCTTTTGATCAAATTCGCATGAGTCAGTATTCAAAAGCCAATCTAAAAATTGTTGGCTCACATGCCGGCTGTCATATTGGCGCCGACGGACCCTCACAGATGGGACTTGAAGATATCGCCATGATGAGAAGTATTTTAAAAAGCGCGGTTTTTTATCCATCAGATGCCGTTTCCACCACAAAACTGGTAGAAATCATGGCTAAAACACCAGGAATTTTTTATTTAAGAACAACTAGGGAAAAAACACCGATAATTTATGCAGATGATGAGGTTTTTGAGGTTGGAGGATCAAAAATACACCATCCAATAAATCACAAATTACAAATCACAAATTACAAAAAAAATTCAAATGATAAATCACAAATTAAGGTTATAATCATAGCGGCTGGGATAACACTCCATGAGGCACTAAAAGCTCAAGAAGAGCTGTTTAAAGAGAATATTAATACGGTTGTGGTTGATTGTTATTCAATTAAACCGATTGATAAAAAAACTCTAATTAATCTTACCCAAAAAACAAAAAAAGTTGTTGTTGTTGAAGATCATTATCCAGACGGTGGACTAGGCGACGCGGTTAGAGAAGCGTTAATTAATAGAAAGATTGAGTTACATCATCTGGCCGTTAAAAAAATTCCCGGGTCCGCCACACCTCAAGAACAAATACACTTTGAAGAAATTGATAGTCAAGCAATTGTCAAAAAAATCAAAGAGACTATTTAGAGAGAGCTTTTTTTACCCCTTTAATCCCTAACAAAATCAAAGATGACATTAATATCATTTTTATGTAAGTAAATGTTCCGATTGGGTGAATCTTGAAAAGCTGAGCCGCTAATGGCCAACGGGTAATAATGTACTGTACCAGTATTGGAAAGCTAAAAGCAAAAAAGAATAGGGGTGATAATAAATGACGGAAATTCTTCCTTAATGACTGATGACTTAACCAAAGATCAATAAAGATAAATGATTGAATTAAAGTCAAGATAGTAAAAGCGGCTGTTTTACCAACAACCTGATAGGGCTGGCCAAAAATAAAATAACCACCCAAAACCAAACTCGTCGCTGTTAGTCCTACATATAAAATATATTTCAGATCAAAATCTTTAAGTAAGGTTAGCTCTTTTTCTGGTTCATTAGCCATAATATTAGGATTTTTTGGCGAAAAAGCTAAAGATAAAGCTGGTAATCCATCGGTCACCAAATTAATATACAAGAACTGGATTGGATAAAACATATGAGGCAATCCCAAAATCAAACCAACAATTAATGCTAAAGCTTCAGTCATATTGCATGATAAAAGATATTTAATGGCATTTTTTAAGTTTTTAATAATGTTTCTGCCCTCTTCAACCGCATTAACAATGGAGGAAAAATTATCATCAGTAATTACCATATCCGCCGTTTCCCGGGCTACATCAGTTCCTACCAAACCCATAGCCACTCCCACATCAGCTTGTTTTAAAGCAATGGCGTCATTGACTCCATCCCCGGTAACGGCTACTATTTCCCCTAGTTCTTGAAAAAGTTTTACAATTCGATGTTTTTGAAAAGGATTGGTTCGCGCAAAAACCTTTACTCTTGGAAGAATTTCCATAAGTTCTTTATCATCGTATGTTTCTAGTTGTTGTCCAGTTAAAATTTCATCACCTTCATTGACAATACCAGTAGTAACACCAATGGCTTCGGCAGTTTTTTCATTATCACCAGTGATCATAACGATCTTTATCCCTGCCTGACGAGCTTTTTTAACTGCTTCAGCCACTTCAGGACGAGGAGCATCATGAATTGCTACCATTCCCAGAAAAATTTCTCCTTGGGAAAAAGCTAAGACTCGCAAACCTTTTTTAGCCCAATTTTCCACTTGTTTAATAACTTTTTGTTTTTCATTTACGTCAAAATTAATTTCTTTATTATTAAGAATAATTTTGTGAGAAATTTTTAGGATAGACTCAGGAGCCCCCTTGCTAAAAACAACGACTTTATTTTTATTCTTTACTTTAACGGTCATTATTTTAGTAACACTATCAAAAGGTTTTTCATCAATAGTTTTCCAATCTCTCCGAATATTCTCAACATTTAGACCGACTTCTTGAGCTAAATATAAAAGGGCGCCTTCGGTCGGATCACCCAAAACATCATAATGGTTATGGTCGTGGACATAAACTAATGATGCCGTTGAGCAGAGTATCCCGTCTAAAAGAAGTTGAGAAAATATTAATGAATCTTTTGCTGGTAGATTATTAAGACTAAAAATTTTTTCATTAATAAAAACTTCTTTAACCTTCATTTTATTAGTCGTTAAGGTCCCGGTTTTGTCGGTCGCAATCAAAGTAACGCTTCCCAAAGCCTCAATGGCTGAAAGTTTTCTAATAATTGATTTTTTCTTGGCCATTTCGCCCACACCAATCGCCAAAGTAATTGTCATTACCGCCTGTAAACCTTCAGGAACAATTGCCACCGCCAAAGAGATCGCCATTAAAAAAGCGGGGAAATAACCATCCCCTTGAAGAAAGCTAATAACAAAAACAATTATCGAAATAACTATGCCAATGATCCCGATTAATCGCGTCAAACTGGCAATTTTTTTTTGAAGAGGAGTGCTGGTATCCTCAATAGTTGAAAGACTCTGGGCAATCTGACCAAATTTTGTCTGCATGCCGGTTTTATTTATCTCAATCCAACCTCTACCAGTAGCAACAATTGTTCCTGAATAAATTTCATCATTGATTTTTTTTGTTACCGGCATTGATTCTCCGGTAAGGACCGCTTCATTTAATTCGATATTGAGCGCTTCTTTCAGTATCCCGTCGGCCGGAATTTTTACTCCTTCTTCAACATAAATTAGATCACCAGGAACCAAAAAACGACTATCAATATTAATTTCTTTACCATCGCGCATGACTCTTACTTGAGTAATCGTCATCTTCTTTAAAGCGGCAATTGATTCTTCGGCTTTTTTTTCTTGATATAAACCAAAAAAAGC
>CAZPKD010000068.1:0-3443 GCA_964587115.1 uncultured Gammaproteobacteria bacterium
AACAGACATCTACCTTTGATTACACAGATGCAAATGGAGTAGTTTTAGGTACCCCGGTAACATGTGTTATTGGTACGGAAGGTCTGGATCAAACCTGTTCGGTTACTCCAAATGTTTGTGATGCTGCTGGGAACTGCAACACGACGCCTATCATTTCAAATAGGGTCAATATTGATATGACAAAACCAGACAGTACGATTACCGAGCCATTAAATTCTGGTCCGGGTAGCACAATATATATCAATATTTGGAATGGATCGATTAAAGGAACGGCTACTGATTCTTTAAGTGGAATAAACGGAGTAAAGGTTTCAATTAAGAATGCCGCGGGTGATTATTATGACGGTACAACCTTTACAACAAGTGGGACAGAAATTCTTTTGAACACAACCTATTCAGAAGGAAATTGGGAGTATTCGGGTCTCACTTCACCAGTTGCAGATTCCTATACTATCACATCTCATGCAATCGATAATGCTAATAACATGGAAAATTCATACAAGCTGACTGTTATTTTGGACAAAACTATTCCGGAAGTTGCCATCTCTCTTAACCCAACGGTTGGAGATGCATCAAACGGGTGGTACAAAACTCAGCCTGAAGTGACACTCACGGCAACTGACGCCCATATTGACAAGATTGAATATCAATGGAATTCGGAAACGGGTACTTGGACAGCTTATTCTTCACCATTTAAGCCAGGAAGTGAAGGTTCAAATGTTCTTTATTATCGTGCACAAGATAAGGCAGGTAATTATTCTGGAGTCGGAATAAAAAATATTAAATGGGATCAAACAGAGTTAACGGAGGGACCGCTAAATGTCAGTGTTTCACCAAATCCAACATCGGAAACAACTTCGGTTGTTAAATGGGAAGAAGCAAAAGATAATATTGGAATTGATAGATACGAAATCAAATGGTCACTTAAAAACGGTGATAAATCCTACTCAGATTCGGTAGGAAGCAATATCCGAGAACATGAGATAAACAATCTTATTGAGGGAGATTGGACGATTGAAGTAAAAGCATTTGATTGGAGTGGAAAATCAAAAAGCGCCTCGACTGATTTAACCGTTGACCGAACCGGTCCTGCTGCTCCAATATTATCTATTCTTGGAACTACCGCTGGCTCAGTTTTACTCAGCTGGTCAAAAATAGATGAAGCCAATAACTACATTATTTGGTACGGGACAAACCCAGGATCATATCAATATGGGGCCAAAGTCGGAGATACTCAAGGTTATACAGTGCAAGGACTTGGGGCAGGTTCTTATTACTTCATCGTTAAAGCAATGGATCCATCGGGTAATCAGAGTGGAAATAGTAATGAGGTTTCAACCGGAACGATTATAGGAGTACCAGGTGTTACTGAGAATACACCAGCCGAAGGATTTGCAGAAAATGTACTAGGAGAAACAACTGAATCTGCAAAATTGACCCCAACAGGTTCAGTGTTAGGAACGGAAAACGAGAATGCTAAAAAAATATTATGGTGGCAATGGGTTTTGCTTTTATTACTCCCTACTGGAGCTTGGTTTGGATATCGAAAATGGAAAAATAAAAATAACTAAGATGTGACTGCAAGTGAAGAATCTCAGAAAAATAAATTCTAAACCTATACAAAAAAATGTTTGTAGGTTGATTTGATAACCTTAAAACGACTACTGATGATCGGTTTGTTTTAGGCTACGGAAAGGATTTCAACTCTTAATAAATGAATGGGTAATGAAGGTTTCAAGGATTGGTATTACTACTAGAAACTCCCCAACGACACTCCACGGAATCGCCACTTTTATCTTTACACATGATAGGACAGCTCAGCGAAGAATTATTAGTGGTATATGGTAAAACTTGCTGATTGTTTTCCAAACAAGCGTATAGTTGATAAGATTTGCCATCGTCGGAAATATAAAGATAGCTTTGTCCACCAGTCGGATCGTTTGGCACTTTTTGCATATAAATTTTTTCTCCGGCACAACTAGATGTTTCACAAAACTTTGCACTGAAAGGAAATCCGACGCTAGCGGCGGCTGTTGGATAGGCTTTTTTATCTTCGTAGTACATTTCCAAGGCTCTTTGGATTTGTCCCAAATCCTCTTTTCTTCTGGCATCGCGGCCTTTCTTGAGAGAAGTAAAAAAATTTCCCGTAATAACCGCTGCCAGAATTCCTATGATAATAATTACTACCAATAATTCTATTAAAGTAAACCCGTTCGACTCACTTTGTTCGCTCCAACCTTCGTCAAGACTTTGACTGGCAAGCGGGGCAAGTCCCCTTTTGTTTTTCATATTAAATAAGTTTAACATTATTTAAATTTATTTTCAAAAAAATGCGGGCCTTTCGGCCCGCGGTTAATAAGGTTTGACTAAGTTAAATTATTTAACACACCAATAACAAGATGCCTGAGTTGCGTCTTCAGCTGCACAAGTCTCTACTCCTGCTTTCGTGAATTTAGTATTAGGATCCTTGATAAATGATTTCGCGGTTGGTTTATAGCAGACAGCCACGGTAGCATCGGTATTAGAACCAGTGACAAAAATTTTTGCCAAAGTACCGCTTCCGGCGAGAGTGGAAAAATCTGCTTTAAGTTCTCCAGAATCAACTATTGCCGTAACCATAGTTGATAAACTACTAAGAGCGGTTTCCGAAGGTTCATCACCACAGGTTGTGGCATCAGTACACCAAGGCATATAGTTTTTGATAGCATAATAGCGGATAATCGATCCTTGGACTTCTGAGACGGTGTTTCTGACGCCAGTATCGGTTCCTTTTTTTAACTGTTCGAACGGATCAAGGGCAGCCAAAAGACCAACGGCCAAAGCCCCTAAAAGAGCGATAACAATTAAAAGTTCAATTAATGTAAAACCACGCTGTGATTTATTCATATACGCTAATAATAGAATAATTTTTAAGTCTTTGTCAAGAGGAACTTATTTAGTTAAAGGAACTTGTCAAGTTGTAGATTGGAGTAATCACAGAAAGAACCAAAAAGCCAACCCCAACACCTAAAACAACAAGGATTAACGGTTCAATCAGGGTTGTCATCGCCTTTGTTGCTAGTTCTGATTCTAACTCAAAATATTTTGAAATTCTCATCAGAGTCTCATCAAGATGACCAGTTTGTTCTCCGACAATTGTCATTTGAATTAAAATTGGTGGAAAAATATTTTCTTCTTGTTGCATTGCCCCACCAATTGAGGTTCCCTTTTCCACTTGTTTGTAGATTCTTTTAAAGGCTTCTTGGAAAACGGTATTTTCGGCCGTGTCGACAATGATACTGAGGCTTTCTAGAATAGAAACCCCGGCCCCGATCAAAATAGATAAGGTTCTAGTTGAGTTGACTAGGGCGCTAATTTTAATAACATTACCGATAACCGGGACTTTTAGACTTATCGTATCAAGCTGAGTTTTACCAGCCCTTGTTTTTAAATATCGACTAATT
>CAZPKD010000069.1:0-3410 GCA_964587115.1 uncultured Gammaproteobacteria bacterium
TGTGTTGGGTGTGTTTGGTTTTTGTTGTAATTAGGGGAGGGTTCACGACCGGGACTTTTTTATAAATGTTAATCTACTTTTAAAAAGGTTTTCTCTAAAGCCTCCCTGAGAAATAAATTTGCTTTTTAAAGCGATAACTTGTTTATTTAGAAGATAGGTTTCCATTTGGCAAAAAGTAATTAACATATTTGCGGCAATTTCGGGATCATTAGGGAGATTGGGGGTATTGGGGATATTTGAGGATTTCCAAACAGCCCTAAAATCCCTAAAAGCCCTAATTCTTGGATCAAATTTAGTCCAAATAGACAGATTTTTTTGCCTCAGAAAGTCTTCATAGTCAATAACAAGCTCTTTAAATGATCCAAAAGAAACACCAATAAGTTTTATATAACTCTCTAGGTTTTGTTGAGAATAACCCTCAGCAATATTCTGTTTTCCGGAGCGAGCCGCTTGTTCCATTTGGTCAATGGTTCTCGATGTTATCCTGATGAACTTACGACAAAATAAAATGGTTAGGTCATGAATTACTGTGGCCAGAATATATGTTGATAAACGTTTGTAATTTTCCATCTTCTTAATGAAAACTAATTAGCGCCCAGGGGATTTTAGCTAAAAAGTCAACAATAAAGACTATATAATGAAGTAGACCATAACAGATATAGGCTGGTATTAAGCCTAAAAGGTAATTTACCTTCCCAAGAATGGCAGTTACAAACCCGAAGATCATCAAAGGTGCAATCGTGAAAGAAACTAATAAATTACTAATGGGACCAACGAAAGAAACCTCTCTAAAATAAATAAAAACAATCGGGGCGGTAAATACTTGAGCGGCCAAAGATGGTTTAATTTCTTTCCATAAAAGTGCAAGAAATTTTTCTTTTAATCCAACAGTTTTTTTTTCATACACATTGCCAAAAAGCGCTAAACCAAGACAGGCACCATATGATAGTTGTAGGGAAACAGTTTTGATCCAGTCTGGCCAGAAGATTAAAATAAATATTAAAGATAAAAATAGTCCCCAAAAAAGATAGGCTTTTTTTCCAAACAATAAAGAAACGAGCGTGAATATTCCCATAAAGCCAGCTCTAATAATTGGGGCTTTAGGGCCAACAAAAATTATAAACAAAATGACTACTAGTATTGTTAGCAAAATAGATGCTTGTTTGCCAAGAAAATTGGTTATTTGACCAATAACTGAAGCCAATAGGGTAATATTGATGCCAGACAGGACAACCAGGTGTAAAAGACCAACGGTTTTTAACTGGTCGTAAAAAACACGACTAGTCTTTAGGTTTATTCCAAACAAAATTCCGTTTAACAAAGAAGCATGAGGTTCGGGTAAGTAACCATCAATAACTGAAGTAAAAATCTCCGGACCAAGCATATAAGTTATAAATCACAAATCACAAATAACAAATTACAAGAAAAGACCAAACCTCAAAGATCAAATATCAAAAACAAGTGTAAAGCTTAAAGATATAATCGGTTTTGAACTTTGAACTTGGCTTTGACCTTACCTGCCGGCAGGCAGGAATTGATTAAAAATTTTAAATTTAAAATTTAAAATTAATAGTTAACGCTTATCAAATTCTTAATATTGTTATAAATAGCACTCGTCACAGCCTTTTTCTTGACCAGATCATCAATGTTTTGATAGGGTCGTCCCTGGATGATTTTCTGAGCGGTTGCTTGACCGACACCAGGCAAAGTATCAAGTTCGTCAATAGCCGCCTGATTAATATTAATCTTGGTTTGAACGACGACTTCGGTTGTTTGTGGGTAATTGACTGTTTGTGGAGCCGTGTAGTCAAGAGTTCGGTATATCTCGGTAACAATGCCATTATTAATTTCTGAGGTCGAAGGAATGTAGATTTTTTCTTGGTCGTTAACCAGTCTGGCTAGATTATAATTCCGATAAAAAAAGCTCTTATCAGCTTCTTCTGATAGGCCACCAGCCAGTAATAATATATCTTTAATTCTTGAGCCAATAGTGGCTTCATATAGATCTGGTTTGACAACGGCGCCGGCAATATCAACCAAGATTTTTCCTCTGATTGGGGTCGGCGAGTTTTCCTCAACATCAAAAGAGGTTTGATTTTTTCTTTCTGAATTACTGACAAAAATAACCAAAGAAACGAAAGCAATTATCAAAGAAATAATAATTAGAATTGCTTCAATCTTATACTTTTTGGTTATTACCTTAAAAAATGGTTTTAAAGACTGCCAAAAACTCTCCATGAACAACAGTCTAAAAAATTTCAGCGTTAAATCAACGGACTATAAACTACAAGAAGTAAAGAATTAATTGTTGTAGGGCTTACTCAACCTCATTATTACTGGTTTTTTTTATGATTAAAAAGACAATTATAACCACAATTAATAGAAGAATCATAAAACGGAACGGTAGAGCAATAAAAGAGGTCGTCGCAAAAAGGGTTGACCCGTTTTCGCCCAGGTTAATCGTGGCATTAAGGTTATATTTTCCCAGAAAAAATCCGGGAATAACCAGAGAAGTGGCCTTTCTTAACTCGGCCGAAGGCGAGGCCGATAGAAGCCGTTGTGACTGTGACAGCACATTTTGGGGAATGATCTCATAATTGGAAGTTTCTCCAAAACTGCCCCGTAAAGTTATTTCTCCTTCTGGTTTAATAAAATTAACTCCTTTATTCTCCATAACCAAAACTACCGGTATTTTATCGTTACTATCGAAGAATTTAATACTCTTACCCAGTATATTCAAATTAAAGCGTGGGACCACGTCAAGCATGGCTATTTTTCCTCGAAGGTCGACATCACCATTATCAGTAACCGTAATCAAAATATTACTCCCAATCGTAGTTTTAGTTCGGGAGTTAATATTACCTTCAATCCCAGGTGGGGGTTCGGTTTCGGCTAAAAGAGTGTAGTAATAATCACCATTGGGAGTACCCTCAGGAACTCTAACTCTTAAGAGTAACTGCTGCAGGCCAAGACTTTTTAAGAAAAAAGACTGCTCTAATTTAATGTCAGAATTATCAAGATTAAATCTTATTGGGCCTTCAAACTCATCTTTAATACTGATGTTTCCTAGGTTACCAGCCGGTTCAAACGGTAAAATTTTTGCTTTGATAATGACCGGATCAGAAATATTTTGCAAAGTATAGGCAACTAAGATTGATTTGCCTGGTTTAATAAAGACTTCTAAGATTGGAGGAGAAATGGAAAGAGTAGTTTGCTGGGCCATAACAGGTCTAACGCTTAACAACAAAAACAAAGCGCTAGTGAACAAAATTGTTGTGGCTAATTTTTTCATATGGAATCCCAAATCACCAAACTTAACTACCAACATCAAAGATCAAAGCCAAGTTCAAAGTTCAAAACCAAACACATCTTTAAGCTTTACACTTGTTTTTGAGATTTGATATTTGATT
>CAZPKD010000070.1:0-1939 GCA_964587115.1 uncultured Gammaproteobacteria bacterium
GTTCAAAATTTTGAATTTTATTATTTAACCTGCCTGCCGGCAGGCAGGATTTCTCTTGTGAATTTAACATTTGATGTTTGAATTTTGACACAACCGTCTCAAAGTATTTTGCCAATCTGTAATCCCGCGTGATTATAAAAGCATCTGCTTCTTTAATTTTAAAATCATCTATATATCGGGCGACTTTTTGATAAGGCAACTCGGGCATTTGTTTAAAAATATTGTTTAAATAAGTTTCTTCAAAATACATGGGCGGAATATCAGGCTCTGGAAAATAACGATAATCCTGAGCATCTTCTTTTGATCTTTGAGAATAAGTAATCACCTTTTTATCATCAAAACCTCGAGTTTCTTGCTTGGGAGTGACTCCTTTTTTCAGCAAATCTGTTTGTCTTTTTATTTCATACTCAATCGCCTGTTTGACAAAACGGAAAGAGTTAATGTTTTTTACTTCCACTTTGTAATTTGGTAATTGTAATTTGTTTGGTACTTGGTATTTGGTACTTGGTACTTTTGTTAGAGAAATATTCGGCTCCAATCTCATACTCCCTTTTTCCATATCGGCATCTGATATGCCAAGATAGCGAATAATCACCTGCAATTCTTCCAAAAAAACCTTGACGTCTTCTGAATTATGAAAGACAGGTTCGGTAACTATTTCAATTAGTGGTACTCCAGACCGATTAAAATCAATCAAAGTATCCTCAGCCTCATGAATTAATTTTCCCGTATCTTCTTCAAGATGAACTCTGGTAATATTGAATCTTTTTTCTTGTATGTCTAAATAGCCACCACTAACAATTGGTTCATCATATTGGCTAATCTGGTAACCTTTAGCTAAATCTGGATAAAAATAATGTTTACGGTCAAATTTAGAAACGGTATTAATGGTTCCGTTTAAGGCTTTTCCCAAAAGAATCACGTTTTCTATGGCCCTTTTATTAGGAACCGGCAAAGCTCCTGGCATACCCAAACAAACCGGACAAACATGGCTATTGGCTTTTTTTCCAAAATAGTCAGCCGAGCATTGACAGAACATTTTTGATTTAGTTTTTTGTTCAACGTGAATCTCCAGTCCGATAATTGGCAAATAGCTTTCCATATTATTTATACCTTTCAACCACTGTTTTGGTTACTTCAAAAAAATTAGTTTCTTTCTCAAACTGATTGCTCAGATCCAAAAGCTTCCCTTCATCAAAGTAACTTCCCATCAACTGAGCACCAACCGGTAATCCATTTTTATCGAGACCAACGGGTATGTTAATTGCCGGAATCCCCGAAACTGCCCCTGGTTCGTTTAATATATCCATTAGTTCACCAAAAAATGGGTATTTTTTAAATTCGCCCAATTTTAAGGCGGTTACCGGAGTGGTCGGAGCATAGATCGCGTCCACCTCTTTAAAAACTCTTTTAAAATCTTCAATGATTAGAGTTCTTACTTTTTGCGCTTTTTTATAGTAAGCATCATAATAACCATATGATAAGGTGTATGTCCCTAGCATAATTCTTCTTTTGGCTTCGTCGCCCAAGTAATGGCGATTATTACCGTATCTGACACCGTCATAACGCGAAAGGTTTGAAGAAACCTCGGCTCGCTGCACAATCGTATAAACAGAAATCGCATATTTTGGGTGAATTAGTTTAACTTTTTTTACTTCATGACCAAGCTTCTTAAAAACTTCTAATCCTAGATCAATTTTTTCTCTTAAACTATCTTCTAAACCTTCAAAGTATTCATCGGCAACCCCAATGGTCATTTTTCGATTTTTTTTCATTTCGGAAATATAGTTTGGAACTGGTTCGTTTGAAGACGTAGCATCATTTACATCATGTCCCGCAATTACCTGTAAAAGCATGGCCGAATCCTCGGTTGTTAAAGATAACGGCCCAGGACAATCAAGCGATGAACCCATAGCAATAACACCATAGCGGGAAACTC
>CAZPKD010000070.1:2039-3399 GCA_964587115.1 uncultured Gammaproteobacteria bacterium
GGCCCAGGACAATCAAGCGATGAACCCATAGCAATAACACCATAGCGGGAAACTCGACCATAGGTAGGCTTAAGGCCAACAACGCCCGTCCAGGCGGCCGGTTGTCTGATTGAGCCGGCGGTTTCTGAACCAATAGCTATTGGAGCTAAGTATGAAGCTACCGCAGCTGATGATCCACCTGAAGAGCCCCCAGGACTACGATTTTGGTCCCAAGGGTTTTTCGTCGCTCCATAATCTGAGGTTTCCGTCGATGAACCATGTGCCCAAGCGTCCATGTTGGTTTTTCCCAAAATTAACCCCCCTTCCTCTTTGACTTTTTTAGTAACGGTTGAATCATATGGAGGAATAAATTGATCTAGTACTGTTGAAGACGCCGTCGTTCTTAACCCGGTTGTACAAAAATTATCTTTGACGGCAATTGGTAATCCCGACAATAAACCGTTTAAGTCATTTTCTTTGTAGTCGGCTTCAGTTAAGTAAATATTAAGTTGCTGATTATATTTCTTTAACCTTTTTTTAAAATACGCAAAGATTTCTTTACGGTTGACTTCTTTTTTGTTGATTAATCTAATTATTTCTGATGCCGATTTACCTAGAATTTCCATAGTTACATGATTTTTTTAACGACAAAGTGACCTTTCTTATTTTTTAGCGAATTTTTTAAGGCTTGTTCTTGAGTTAACCCTTTTTCATTTCTAATTCCATCATCAAAACTAACGTTTTTGGCCGAGGTATTATATTGTGTGGTTAGCACCTTGCCAGTATCTAGTTCATTAAGGTTTTTAACATAATCTAAAGTTTGCGCCAACTGGGCTTGATATTTTTTTACCTCCTGATCAGTTAGTTTCAGGTCGGCCAATTTCCCCAAATGAATTATCTCCTCACGGGAAAGTTTTTTTGCAGACATATAGGCAAATTATATACGTTATTTGCTGATTTTTCTAACCAAGATTATGGGGGTTTTTTCATCCCCTTGACCCATTGGATTATCGAGAAGAACTAAACGTACGGTTTCCTTACTAACAGGAATTTTTTTACTCATGCCTAGTACTTCAACATTTATGTTATTTCCGTCAATGATAGCGGTTGGATTGCCAAATTTATTTTCTATTTCCTGACAAACAGAATTAGGATTGGCCGGACCAAGCATCGCATAATGATTAAACGGAGGAATAGCGGCCGGATTAAAACCATCTATTTCTGAAATCCGATGTCCGGCAATCCGGTAAAAATCACCATGCCGTCCTAGAACCAGTCGCGACAAACCACCAATAATCATGGCAAAAAAAACTCGCCACCAACCAGCCTGATTAATAGCCACCTGCATTTTCCGAGGATGAGAATAACCAATGTCGTCTTC
>CAZPKD010000071.1:0-1123 GCA_964587115.1 uncultured Gammaproteobacteria bacterium
TTTATTGGCAAAAAATAAAATATAACCCGAGCCAACTTTTTTACCACCGGCCCCGGTAATTTTACCTAAACCGAATATAGACAAATCATCCAATAACTGTTTGGTTTTTTTAGAAACCACCTCCAAAGTTTCTAAATATTTTTCATTAGTCGATAAACTATCCTTAAAAAAGATTGGGTCTTCTTTAATAATAGAAACAACGATCCTTTTGGTGGTTTTTTCAATCTCTAAAAAAGTTTTTTCAACTTTAGCGGTCTGTTTATTGTAAAGTTTACCAACCAAATTAACCATTTCAGCCGTTTTTTCTTCAGGCGCTCCACTATCAATTAAAAAAAGATTTTCTTCAATGTTTTTGGGTATTTTGTTATTAAGAATGGAAATATTTTTCAAAAACTCAAACTCTTTTCGGTAAAAGATCAGCCCTCCAAAACAAACCGTACTATTATCAACCCCGGAGGGATTGGAATGAAATCTTTTTTCAATTAAATAGGCCAGGCTGTTGATTTTATCTTTTTCAAATTCTTTTCCGGTATAAAATTTCAAAAAAGCAGCTGTCCCGGCAACAGCAAAAGCCGCCGATGACCCTAATCCCCGACCAAGAGGAATATCTGATTTTATTTCAAAGTTAAAGGGTTTATCAATATAAGTAATTTTCTGTCTTGTTAGATAATCTTTAACTGTTTTGGCAACAAACAACACGTTTTGGTCGTTAATTTTAGTTTGTTCTGGCCAAAGAGAAAAGGTTAACCGTAAATCAATAGCGGCCACTAAAGCGGGTTTTCCAAAAACAACCGCATGTTCGCCTGACAAAATTACTTTAGCTGGCGCCGAACAAATTATTTTCATATAGGAATAAATTTAACTCCATAAGCAATGACACCATCTTTTGTTCCTTGTCTTATTTTTCGCAAAACGGCCCTAACTCTTTTTTCTTGTTTTAAATCTTCTTCTTTATAATCAACTAACTGACCAAAAGCTTTATCACCGTCGTCAAATTGAACGAGAACCACGGGATAAGGAGCGTATTTTTTAAAATCTGGTGGTGGGGTTAATATTTTTGTCCAAGTAATAATTCTTCCGCTTTTTCCTAACAAATGACGGATTTCTTTTTGGCGTCGCCAAA
>CAZPKD010000071.1:1223-3378 GCA_964587115.1 uncultured Gammaproteobacteria bacterium
CTCACCACAGCCGTCCCCCCTGATCCTCCCACATTATGCGCCAAACCATACTTAACATTTTTAACCTGTCTTTTTTCTGCTTGACCGGTCAACTGTAAAAAAATTTCACCTATCTGTTTTATGCCAGTGGCTCCGACTGGATGGCCGGCAGCTTTAAGTCCCCCCGAAGTATTAACCGCCAGACCGGAACGACGATTATATAAAGTTGCCAATTTTTTTATCTGTCTACCCCCATCCCCTTTTTTCCAAAAACCCAAATCTTCCATGGCTAAAATCTCCGCAATTGAAAAACAGTCATGCAACTCGGCAATATTAATTTGTTTTACCTTTAATTTGCTTTTTGCGAAGGCTTTTTCTGCAGCAATCTTAGTCGCTAATATTTCATCTAATCTTTTTCTAGTTTTTAAGGAAATCGAGTCCGTGGCAATCTCTGATGCCAAGACTCCAACTGGATGACGACTTTTATTAATAGTTTTTTTATTATTGGTTAAAATAACTGCCGAGGCTCCATCAGAAATCGGCGAACAATCAAGGACTTTTAAAGGATATGCGATATAACTGCTTTTTAAAATCGATTCTAAAGAAATCTTTCTTTGAAAATGAGCTTTATCATTTAAACTCCCGTGTATGTGGTTTTTATAAGAAACATAGGCTAAATTTTCTTCGTTATATCCGTATTTATTTAAATAAAAATTAGCCATTAAGCCATAAAGGCCGGGAAAAGTTAGACCGGCTTCTTGTTCTTCACCTGATGCCGCCGACACCAATGCTTGAGTTGTTTCCTCTGGTGAATAATCAGTCATTTTTTCCGCTCCTAAAACTAGGACCGTCTTCCCTGGATTAGCGTCAAGATAGTTGTTGGCTAAATTAAAGGCAACTCCACCAGAGGCACAGGCGGCCTCAACTCTAAAAATAGGAATATTAGCGTTAATAATCTCTGATATCTTTGACGGACTGTGAAGATTGTTTTCTAAAACACCCGCTAACATGTTGCCAAAAAAAATGGCATCAATTTGATGTTTATCAAGACCGGTATTTTCTAAAACACCATTGATCGCCTCTTCAACCAGATCAAATAATGACTTTTCCCAAAGCTCGCCGAATCTAGTTGTGTAATAACCAGTAACAAAGTTCATATTATGTCCATAAACTTCAAATACTGAGAATAATTGATGTATCTTTTATCGACTATCTGCTTATAAAAATTTTGCTGGTGTTTCTTAAGATTTTTAGTCACCCTAAAAATGAATGAATCTGATCCGGCGCCAGAACCATAAGAGGTTAGAAGAATTAGATCTCCTTCTTTGGAAAAATCAAGACTGGCCACCAACCCCATCAGGGCAGAGGCACTATACGAGTTGCCTAACTGAGAGACCACTAAAGATTTTTCTATCTGTTTTTTTTCAAATCCCAAAGATAAACCAACTCCTAGTGGAAATTTACCATTGGGCATGTGAAAAATAACTTGTTGAAAATCTTTTGGTTGCAGATGATTTTTTTTCAAAATTAATTTTGTCGCTTCGCTCACGTGATAAAAATAGGCTGGCTTTCCCGTAAACCTTCCCCCATGAGAAGGATAACGAATTCCTTCTCTCCTCCAAAAATCAGGTGTGTCTGATGAAAAAGACTGGTAATCAATCAATTCCAAAATAAGGTCATCTTTTCCTAATAAAAAAGAGGTTGATCCAGAGGCGGCCGTATATTCCAAAGCATCGTGCGGCTGACCGGTGGCTTTATCAGAGGCGGTAATTAAAGCGTAGTGGCTGAAATTCGATTTGATCAGACTAAAACCAGAAATCATGGCTCCGGTCGCCGCTTTACAGGCAAACTCCGTGTCGTAAGCCAAATAATTTTTTTCTATTCCCAAAAAACCACCCAGAATTGTTGAGGCGGGATTAACCGCATAAGGATGGGTTTCAGAACCGAAAAAAACCACTTTTATTGCCGATTTTTCAACTTTGGTTTTTGATAGGGCCATTGACGCTGATTCAAAACCCATCGTCAAAGAGTCTTCATCAACCCCAGAAACAGTCTTTTCATAGATAACCAATGAGTTTTCTATTTCTTGGGATTTCTTTCCCCAAACATCAGCGATTTCCTTTGTTTTTATCCGGTATTTAGGAATGTAAAAACCGTATGAGACTATGCCAACCAT
>CAZPKD010000072.1:0-3323 GCA_964587115.1 uncultured Gammaproteobacteria bacterium
AGTTCTGACTTGACAACTGATTTTTTTTGTCTACAATATAGAAATATGACAAAAGGCGTCATAAGTAATAAGAGAATATCACTTGATGATCTCCCTGATTTATTGACTATCCGTGAAGTGGCTGAGATCCTCCGCGTTTCCGCTCTCACTATTAAAAGATGGGGCAAAAAAGGCAAGCTACCAGCCATAAGAATTAATTCCCGCGGTGATAGACGTTACAAAAAAAATGTTGTTCTAAAACTACTTGGCGAAGAGATTGAATAAATAATTATCTTCCTGCACCACCACTCATTTCACTAAAATTTTTGAAAAGACTTATACCAAGCAAAGCTAAGATGGCTATTCCAACATATTTAAGAATATTAACAAGTTTGTTTGTTTTTTCTTTAATGGCTGGTTCATCGCCTTTTTTTTGAGCCTCTTGCAGTTCATCTATTGTTTGAGTTGCCTCTGTTTTTTGCTCTGGCGTTAAAGCTTCTGACGACTGAATATAACCCCTAAAACCTGTGACGATCTGATCAAGATTTATTTCTTTAGAATTAAGAAAAACCTTAAAACTCTCCAATCCATCTTGTTGTTTTTTATCTAAATTAAGTTCTGGAGAATTTTTGACCGAGCTAATAAAAATTTCAAGATTTTCTTTATATTCCTGACCCACCATCTCTTCTCCTTGTTCGTTTTTTCCTTCGACTAAATGATTATATTGGTCTTGTAATGGTTGGGGTAATTTTTCGAGGGGAATTTGGAACTGTTTAAGAAATTCTTGAAGCCTGGGCACAGTAGTTGTGATTTTGGCTTCAGGTGGAACTTCAGCGACTGGTTTTTCTTGAACAACCGCTTCTGCTGGTGGTGTAATAACTTGTTCTGGTGCTGACGGTCCTTCTGCCATATTTTATTTAGCGGTTGCGCTCATTATTGCCGGTGCTCCTACCAATATTCCTAAAGCAATAAGAATATAGAGCAACCATTTGAGTTTAAATGAGGGTATTATACCTTTTTCTGTTAGTTTTTTTAGATAGTCGCTTCCCTCTTTTGATTTGTTCAAGGCTTCATCAATTTGTTTGCCATATTTTTGATCCAAAAGCTGCCATTCATGGTTTCGTAAAGTCAAATTAGCCGCATTTCCTTCCCATCTAATGTCTTTATATTTTCCTATCTTTAAATCCTTACTTAATTCTCTACCAATCCCCTTAAACAATCTTTGGGCACCAAGGCCTCCTCCCATTTGGACAGCAGTAAAATAATCGGTCATCAATCGATCTCTATAGGTATCAGCTGTCGTATAGGCTGACTCCAGTTGATTTTTTTGTTCCGCAGTCAACCCGGAATCAATATCCACCGCCCGCCAGTCTACCCCATTAAAATCAAGATCTCTTAACATCAATCTTTTTATTCCATCCTCTGTGTGATAAGAAAGATATCTCACATCATCACCAAGTTTATCCGCATGGATAATCCTTGTCCGATTTCTTTCATCATCTTCAATACCGTTTTTATTTCTGGCTTCCAGGACTTTTTTTATGGCTCCGGTTTTATCTTTTTCTGCTTTTTCTCCCAAATCCTTTTCTTGTAACTCAATCATCTTTGTTCTACGGATATCCAGAGTATCGGCCATTGCCCTCCCCATAGCTCCTTCTAACTGTCCTAGTATTCTACTTTCTTCAGCCAGTCTATCTAACTGTTGTAATTTTGTATCAGCAGTAGGTACTCTATTAATTTGTATATCTAAATTAGTAATTTCTAGGCTTTGTTCTATACCTTCAGATATGTAAGTCGAAATTCCATCTAGCGTTCTAGCAAGAGTCTGATATTTATTTAAATTATCGTCGAAATCGTTTGTTTCTGTTATAGTCTTAATTTCTCTATCTTTGCTTTCTATGTCAGCCGTAATACTGTCATACTCTTTTTTAGCAGCGTTAGTATCTTTCCAAGTAGGTGATTCTTTTAGTCTTTGTCTTAAGGTTTCTCTTTCTACCTGAAGTTGTCCATATTTTGAAATGTTTTTAATTTGTTCTTCTCCAAGTTCTATTTTGGTACAAATTTCTTTTGTCAAGGTATCTAGAGCAATATCTTTATCTGGACTTTTCTCAAAAACTTCAATTATCTTTTGTTCGGAAATTTTATCGTCATAAACTCGTTTAAGACGTCCGACAACAGAGGCAATATTATTTTTAAATTTTTCTGTAGCTTCTTTTTTTTGGTCTTCAAGCTTTTTCTTTTCGCCATCTGTCGTAATTTCTGGAAGATTTTTAGTCGCGTCTTTGATGGCATTCATCTCTTGACTTAGACTTTTTCTTAAGGCCGGGTCTTTTGCTATTCCCATCTCTAAAATTAGTCTTTTGTCTTCTGTTGATAATCTGCTTATCGACGCCAACTCTGGAATCGTCTCTAAGATATCGCGATTATTTGGATTTGTCAAAATAACATCTAATGCTTTTTGTCTTAACTGTTCATAACTCATGGTTTCAAGTTCAACACGTTTTTCAGTTTTCATTCTTGTAAGTCTCTGATCCCGCGCCCTTACGTCAGACTCTGTTGATAGTTCTAGATAGTCAATAACTACATTATTATCCGCGATCAATTTTTTGCTCAACTCAATATTGGCTTTCTGTTCTAAACTGGCATTTGAGTTAACTTCTACCTGACCTCGATCGTTGACAACAGCTGCACCAGCTCCAAATTTAGATTCAATTAAAATCCCCTGTGTTGGTGAATAATCTGACTGCTCTCCTGTCTCTCGCAAAAGAGATTTAAATGTTGCCTCACCGTTACCTTGTTCATTCACTACTCTTAAATGACTAGCCAAATTCTGTGCGTTTCGATTGATGTGAGGAATATTAGTTTCTGCTCCAAAAGCCACTACCGTTGACGGAGTAACTTCTTGTGCCATATTTATTGCGAAATAATAAACTTATTAATCTTATTTTTTATTTTGTCTAATTTCAATTGGTCTTCTTTTTGGTTTTGTGCTGCCCTTAAATGTAAATAAACCGTGTTATAAATAGGCCACTTTTCCCCAAGTTCTTCAAAAAAAAGGATTAGTCCATCTTGCGTTTTAATTTTATTTAGCCTATCAAGTATAAACTGGGAAGATAATCTACCCTCATCAATTGATAGTTGGCCAATTTCTATACCATTAACCAACTGTTCCGCCAGATCATGGAAAATTTGTTTTCTTAATTCGTCTGTCATTAATGTAGAATTATTAACATCCATACTAAATTTTTAACAATTTGATGGGCTGAAGTCAATGGCAACAGATTGCTAGATTAAAACTTCTTCAACTTTTTCAAAACCCCGGCCATTTCTTCGCCAACTCCTTT
>CAZPKD010000073.1:0-3272 GCA_964587115.1 uncultured Gammaproteobacteria bacterium
TCTTGATCTGTTCAGCGGTTTTTTCTTTCCACCAGAAATCAACTTGAGAGGTATCAAACGACTGCGGATCGGTCGGGAGGCCCCATTTTGCTATATAGGTGTACTGGCCTCCGGCAACTTCAACGGTCTTATTGCCGTTTGGGTCAGATACGCTCAATACTCCCTTCATAACGGTAATGTTTGTGCCGTATGTATCAGTATCAACCGCAAATTCCGTACCTTTTACCCTCAACGTTGCGTCGCGTGCATCAACCTGACGGCAAGCCCACGTCGGACTCTGTCCGATAGGGCCGCAACCTCCCCCCGAGGCAGGTTTATAATCATACATGAATCTGCCAGTATCACTTTTCACTTCATAAGCCGAAACCGGAGTAACCGTGGAACCCATATCCATGTGCATCAGTGAACCATCGGGCATCTTGATCACAACCCGCTCGTATTGACTCGATTGAAACTGTTTACCGTAGGTTAAATTATTGTATGCTAACTCCGTGAGGTGAAAATTTCCGGGTACAACAAACTCCGACTCACCTTCCTTTTTCACATCAATATTGATTACTTTACAGGCAGTATTTCCACCCGCGTCTTTGACACACGCCCTGAACTTACTGTCTTTCCCTGTCGGCGTACCCCTTAACACACCATCGGGTCCCAGAATAAGTCCCATGGGGGGGAATCCGCCCATCGTATCGAGGTTGAAACTGTAGGGACCTCCGGAACTATCGGGTCCTAATGATGCAACGAGCTCATCCGATAAAGGCTCCTCAAAGTATTGTCCTTTTGTTACTGTTTTGGGTAAAGATTCCTGCGGAACGGCTGTAGGCAGTTGTTCTTGAGGTTTTTGCGGTTGCTCCTCTTGTGGTTGTTGTACCTGTGGTTGTGAATTACTGATATTTCCACAATAAGCCGTTATTTCATTAATACAATTTTGTGCACATGCATCACTCACTGCATTAAGGTTATTAATGTTTATGTTTTTAACGTTTACTGAATTTATACATCTTGTTGCGCAATTCATTGCTATGTTAATGCAATCTTGCTGGGTATATGCCTGGACTTTACCCGGAACCAGAAGTTTGACTAGGAAATAAGAGAATAAAAAAAGTGTTGAAAATTTTACTAATGTAAGAATTATGAAAGACTTCTTCACAGATATATTGTTTCAGCCATGAATTTTATTGTCAAACGATGTATTATTCGTGCATGAAGAAAATAATAATCGTTACTTTTCTGGCCATCATTATCTTTATTGGATGGATCGTTTGGTATAAAAATACTTCTATTTCAGAACCGGCAAATACTCAAACACTTAGTCAGGGAACCCAAATGCATTTTGGTAAGATTTTTATTGGTCTTAATAGTGTTAATGATAAATCCGCCTTATTGGTTATTCATAAAGAAGGTCTGACTGATTCTGTTAGTAAATCAGTTGTTGCAGGCGATAAAGTTGTGATATATGGCTATACGATTAATGTCAGCTCGGTAAAAAAGTCGTTCAATCCATCATTATTACCCGGTTCAAGCCATGGTTATGTTAAATTTACTATTACCAACAAGTAATAAAAAAAATTTATTAAGCCTCAATTTGTATAGCTCAGAGCGTATCGTTTAGAACCATTCGGTCCTGTAATTTATGAGGTTATAATATCATTCTCCAGGCTCCGTAATCCTAGTATTAATCTGACTGACAGTTTATCACATATTATCAAGGCTTTTCAAAACCCTGTATGGGCTGAACAAGCGCGAGAAAGGTTAAAACAAATTAATTTATTAGCAAGCTGACATTGATAATAAAGTTTAAGTCTGTAATACTTATTAAGTAGAAATATGTACTGTAAATACTGCGGAAAATCCATTGGAGAAGGGGTAGTTTACTGTAGCAACTGCGGTAAGCAAATCAATAATGAGGTTATATCTAAAGACAACCCTGGTTCTTCTACTGAACCTTATTCAAAATCAAAATTTTCTCTTCTCGAACTCACTATTATTAAGTTACTTGGTTTCGCCTTAATTTTGAGTGCTGCAGCTGTTATCGGAGGACCTCTTCTTGCTGGCGTCTCTCTTTCCAATGCAATGCAACCGCCCTTTCTTTTGATTCCAATTGCCTTTATTCTCGGATTATGTGTTGTTATCGTCAATAGTTATAATATTGCTCTGGCAATTGGACTAACTTTCTTTTTTCTCATAATTTATTTTATGTCCAATCCTCTTATTGGTGGTTTTTTCTGGTTCGGTAAACTAATGGTTTCTATTTACCAAACAAATAATCAACGCCTAATCTCGCTCCTGTCTTATTCCGGAAGCTTAATAGCGGTAATAACGTGTTGTTATCTGACGACAGTTGGGATATTGAGTCGAAAAGACTTTTATTTCCGCTCAAAAAAACGTGGATTGATTGGTATGTGTATACTAATCGGATTCATATTTCTATTTACTATCCTGCCTTTTACAAGAAAGGTGGCCGGCAGTACTTCTGTATCAAATACCGGTATTGGTGGTTTGAGCCCCGGAGATATTTTCGTAAATTCCTCAACGGCGATGGAGGGAATAACTAAAGCTGTTCAGATAAGTCATGACAGTAATTCTAATCGTTGGGTATATGAGTTTAAAATAGAAAACAAAAGAGCTGACGGAAAAGAAACAATTATTGATGAAATTACTTCCAATAAAGGCAAGGTCATTTTGGACGGGAATAATATTAAAGTTCAGGGCGCAGTTCTAAAAGATAATCAAGTTATTATTCCGCTCAATATGCCCGTTACTTTAACCATTTATTCTCAGGAACCATTTTATAGCCTCCATATTAATACCGACAAACTGGACATAGACTTTCTTTTTATTAACTGAGGGATAAAGATACTATCGTAGTATGTCATGCACCGAGATATCAATGTAGGCAATACCGTAATTGTAAGGGGTAACTTTTAGAGTATATTCTCCCTGTTTATCGGCAATAAAATTAAATTTTGTAAAGAAAGTAGAGTTTTTGATTGGGGAATCTGAAGCCTTTCCCTCAAAGGGTTTTTCTTTGCTCAGATAAAAAACTCTCTTTTTATCGGGATTTTGTAACTCTATTTCCAAAGAGACTTCTGGTTTGGCAATTGGTTGGATGGAAATATATATCTCTAATATTAATTCTTTATTTTCTTTTTCCAAGGAAAAGGTTTCTATTCTTGGTTTGCCCGGTTCAATACCTTGTGGCAGTAAGGAGTCTTTCTTGCCACAACTGTCCCAGTAGCAAACTGCAGTGCCGGAAAATGTCTTTTTCCAAA
>CAZPKD010000074.1:0-3261 GCA_964587115.1 uncultured Gammaproteobacteria bacterium
CGGATATAAAGTTACTCCTCTTAAATTCGAAAACTATCTTAACCTGGATGCAGGAACGATTAATCCAATTGAACATGGCGATCCTTTCCTTTGTGAAGATGGCACTGAATCTGATATGGATATTGGTACTTACGAAAAATTTTTGGGCGAAAACATGGGAACAGAAAACTTCGTCACCATGGGTAAAATCTATAAGACCGTCATTGATCGGGAAAGAAGATTTGAATATCAAGGTGAAGACGTTGAAGCCATTCCTCATATTACCGATGAAATCATCAGAAGAATTAAACTGCTTGGACAAAAGAAAAAAGCTGATATTGTTGTGATTGAGTTGGGAGGAACCGTCGGAGAGTATCAAAATGTTTTTTACTATGAAGCCTCACGGATATTAACGTTAAAACATCCAGGAGATGTCGTTCACATTCATGTTAGTTATGTCCCGATTCCAAAACACTTAGGTGAGCCAAAAACAAAACCAACCCAACTTTCGGTGAGGACTCTTAACTCTATGGGTATTCAACCTGATTTTATTATTGCCCGTTGTGAAGAAACTCTAGACAAAAGAAGATTGGAAAGGTTTGCCTTATTCTGCAACGTTCATCCAGATAACATTATTTCCAACCCGGATACAAGTCTAGTTTATGAAATTCCTTTAGTTCTCCATCAACAGCAACTGGATAAAAAAATCCTACAGAAGCTCAACCTGGAAGTTAAGACGCCCAAACTCAACCAATGGCAGTCCCTAATTAAAAAAATCAACACTCTCGATAAAAACAACCCTGTGGAAATTGCTATTGTCGGTAAATACTTTGGGACTGGTAACTATCAACTTAGAGATTCTTATGTTGCTTTATTTGACGCTATAGAACATGCTTCTTGGCAAATAGGTTGTCGGATAAAAACACGTTGGTTAGATGCAGAAAAAATAGAGAAAGAGGGGGATAAAATAATCGGTAAACCTGATGGAATTATTGTTCCTATTGGTTGGGGAGAAAGAGGGGCTGAAGGGATGATTACGGCCGCCAACTATGCTCGTGAAAGAAAGATCCCATACCTAGGACTTTGCTATGGTATGCAGCTGGCCGTAGTTGCTTTTGCCAGAAATGTTTTAGGCTTAAAGGACGCCAATACTGAAGAGAATAACCTAGAAACCAAAAACCTTGTCATTCATTTGATGGCTTCTCAAGAAGAGGCCATGAAAAGACGAGCTTATGGTGGAACCATGAGGTTGGGTAGTTGGGAAGCGATTGTTAAAAAAGGCACGATGGCCGATGAAATCTATCATCAATATAATGGCTACATTAATGAGAGCAAATTCCTGACTTCGGAAAGACACCGACATCGTTTTGAGTTCAACGATCAATTTGTCAAACAGTTTGAAGACAAAGGGTTAATCATTAGTGCACGTTCCAAAGTGGAAAACCTAGCTGAGATTGTCGAGTTATCGCAAAAAGACCACCCTTTTTATCTAGGAACACAAGGTCATCCAGAGTATAAAAGCCGACCCTTACATCCACATCCGATATTTTTAGCCTTTATTCAAGCTTGTAAAAAACACAAAACGTGATAAAATAATTACTTATGGCTAATTTCATTACCTACAAAGAGACAAAATTCAAGATTGGAGACATGATTTCCATTGATTACTTAGTTAAAGAAGGCGAAAAAACCCGTCATCAGATCTTTCGTGGTATTTTAATGCAGGTAAAAGGTGACAGTCTGGAAACTAAGATGATTACCGTTAGGAAAATGACTCGTTCTGGAATTGGCGTGGAAAGAATTATTCCTTTAAACTCCCCGTTTATCGCTAACATTACTCTGGTAAAAAAGGGAACTGTCCATAGGGCTAAAATTGGATATATTAGGGATTTGTCAGACCAAGACCTGCGTCGCAAACTTTATCCACAATAAATGACAATAACCAATCTGCAAATTGGTTCCCTCGGTGAAAAAATTGCTCTTACCTATTTAAAAAAACAAAAATACTCTATTCTTGAAACTAATTTTAGAAGTCATTGGGGAGAGATTGATATTATCTGCCAAAAAGATAACAAGATTAGTTTCATTGAAGTAAAAACCAGAGTTGGGACTACCCATGGCCAACCTTATGAGGCGGTTAACTATTATAAAGTCAAGGACTTAAAGAGAACGATAAACTATTATCTCTTGAAAAAGAATTTGAAAAATTATAAGCTTAGTTTGGATGTAATTTCAATAATTTTAAATAATGATCATAAAGTGCAAAGCCTTAAATATTTAGAAAATATAGATTGGGGGTGATAAAAAGATGTTTCAACCACTCAATAGTATTTTTGCTCAGTTTTGGATGAAGTTTACTAACTTTTTACCAAACTTTTTTCTTGGCCTGCTTATACTTATTCTAGGCCTAGTTATTTCCGAAGCCGTTAAGAAACTATTTTCCACCGTCTTAACTTTTTTAAGATTGGAAAATTTACTACAAAAAACTAAACTCTTATCAAAAAATGATACCAAGCTTTGGATTGAAGTCCTATCAGAGTTGCTTAAATGGACAATCGTCGTCCTATTTTTAATCCCAACTTTAGAAGTTTGGGGTTTATCAAAAGCAACTGGGGTCATCAACCAATTCTTGTTTTACATTCCTAATGTGATTGTCGCTGTAGTGATTAGTTTTGTCGGTATTATTGCCTCAAACTTAGTGGCTGATTTAGTGCGACATAGTATCTCTACGATGGGAGCTGATTCGGCTAATGCCCTGGCGGTTTTTTCAAAGTCAGTCATCGTGTTTTTTACGGTCTTGATCGTTCTAAGCCAGTTAGGTGTTGCTCAAGACTTAATTAAAATTCTTTTTACTGGAATTATTGCCATGTTGACGATTGCCGGAGGTCTAGCTTTTGGACTCGGCGGTCAAGCAATGGCCAAAGAGATTCTTGAGAATCTAAAAAACAAGCTCAAACCGTAAGCAAAGAAAGACAAGATATTAAGACTTATTCCTTTTAAATAAGGTAAAGTTTTTTTATTTCTTCCGTAAGGTCATGAAGGTTTGTAAACTTTATCGCGGTAATCCCCATCTTTTTAGCCGTTAATACATTAACTTCCATATCATCAATAAAAACACACTCTTGAGGCTTTGTGTGGAGAATATTGAGCATTTTCTTGAAAAAAAGCGGAGAAGGTTTAATTTCATGTAGTTCCCAGGAAGTAATTATTTTAAACCTTCTCCGCTTTTTTTCAAGAAAATGCTCAATATTCTACACACAACAACCAAACACACCCAACACA